>CAZRHO010000063.1:0-6526 GCA_964599955.1 uncultured Methanosarcinales archaeon | reverse complement strand
GAAATTGCTTTAATCTGAACTTTCCCTTTACCATTTGCATAAGCATAATGTAAGGCAGAACCACAAATTACTTCTCCGCCAGTTGGGAAATCAGGGGCAGGAATAATTTTCATTAAATCATCAATTGAGATTTCTGGATCGTCAATATATGAAATAATCCCATCACAAACTTCACTTACATTATGCGGGGGTATATTAGTGGCCATTCCTACGGCAATTCCTGAAGAGCCATTAATCAATAGATTTGGTAAAACTGTCGGTAAAACGCTCGGTTCTTGCATTGAACCATCAAAATTGTCTTTAAAATCGACTGTTTTCTTTTCAATATCTTTCAGCATCTCTCCTGCAATCTTTTGCAACTTAGCTTCTGTATATCTATAGGCAGCTGCAGAATCGCCATCAATACTACCAAAGTTACCTTGACCTTTTATTAAAGGATAACGTAAAGAAAAATCCTGAGCCATTCGCACTAAAGCATCATACACCGAAGAGTCACCATGAGGGTGATAAGCACCTAAAACTTGCCCTACAATCCTAGCACATTTTTTGAAGGATTTATTGTGACTTAAACCGATCTCATGCATCGCATAAAGAATTCTTCTATGAACTGGCTTTAAACCATCTCGGACATCAGGCAGAGCACGACCTACAATAACCGACATCGCATAAGTGATGTAAGCTTTCTTCATTTCATCCTCGATTACACGAGGTAAAATTTGTTCTTCTTGAGATGTATCTTGTGCTTCTGTTGGCGTCATTTTAAATGATAAAAATTAAGCTTTCTAAAAACCCCTTTATCGTCGATAAATTTATGTTATTTAGAGAATTTAGGGGTTTATAAAGATTGTGGTTTGAACGAAGTGATATTTGTTATCACTAAGTGAAGTCGGCGCTTTTATTAATTGTGTAAGAGAATTTCAAATATTTATAATTCAAATAGGTTCTTTGAAAAATATGACGCGAAATATCCATGTTATAGGGACAGGTACAATTGGCGGACCTTTAATTAATTTATTAGCTAGGTACTCTAGAGAAATGAATTTGGACAACGTAACCTTTCATAAAAGAACTCCTTTTTATCATGATCGCTCTCGAATTGTACAACTAATAGAATCTGGAGCAAAATTGGCGGTTGATGAAAAAAAAACTAAAGATTTTCAAGAATTGGGAATAGAAGCTAAATTGACCTCTCAAGAAGCTTTAGACCAAGCAGACGTTGTAATTGACTGCACACCTGCCGGTAATCAAAATAAAATAATCTATGAAACCCTTGAACATCCAAAAGGCTTCTTGGCCCAAGGTTCAGAATCAGGTTTTGGTAAAAGATATGCAAGAGGCATTAATGATGAATCCTTAAATCATGGAGAAGATCGTTTTATCCAAGTAGTTAGTTGCAACACACATGCCATTTCCGCTACATTAAACACATTGGCTTATCAAAATGGTCGAAATTTAGATAACTTAATTTCAGGGAATTTTATTTGTATCAGGAGAGCAAACGATATCTCTCAAGATAATGGGTTTATAGCTTCGCCAAATGTAGAGAAACATAAAAATGATCATTTTGGAACTCACCATGCACATGATGCCTATGAACTTTTTCAAACAGTAGGAATTTCCCCAAATATAACTTCCAGTGCAGTAAAAGTCAATTCTCAATATATGCACTTGATTCAATTTAACCTGCAAGTAAAAGAAAAAACAAGCGTAGAAAACCTAATAAATTTAATTGAAGAAAACGATCGGTTAGCACTAACTTATAAAAAATCTGCAAATCAAGTATTTAGTTTTGGACGAGATCATGGTTTTTATGGCAGAATACTTAACCAAGCAGTTTTTCCCCGTGATTCAATTCAAGTAAGAGAAAAAAATGGAAGTTATGAGATTGCAGGAAGTTGTTTAACCCCTCAAGACGGAAATTCTTTGTTAAGTTCAGTTTCAGCAAGTTTATGGTTGCTTAATCCAGAAACATACAATAAGGATTTGCAATGTTTAAAATCTTATTTCTTTGAAGAAGTATAATTCTTATTTATTTTTATTTCCTAAACTGTTTTCATAGCTTCTTTAATTTCATCTTTAGCTACTTCTTCTTTTTTTTCCATTTCAACTAAACGTTCTACTTCATCAGCTTCTTTATTTACATCTTCTGCTTCTTTCAAAACTTCTGTTGGTACTTGTTGTAAAAAAGCCTGCTTAGCTTCTTCACTTGGCAAATCAAAATATTCAAAGAACTTTTTCGTTAATTTAACTTTATAAGTTCGGCCAAATTTTTCCTTAGAGATAAAACCTTGTTCCTGTAATTGTTTCATGTGATCATAAGCTGAAGCATTCCTTAACTTTACTATTTCTGATTGTACTATTGGATACTTCCAAGCAATTACTGCCAAAGTTTCCATTAATGGCCGTTCCAATTCAGTTGAAGTTACTATTGAACTAACTAAAGGTAAAAATTCATCCAAGACGGTTAATTTCCAAGCATTTTCTTTTTTTAAAATCTGTAAAGAATTATCTTGTTTAGAATAATCTTCTTGCAACTTATTCATAATTTTATCTACTTCTTTTACTCCGATATTACATAGACTGGAAATTCTTTCAGAAGTAATATCTTTTCCTACAGTAAATAAAACAGCTTCTATCTTTTTTTCAATTGCATCCATCTTTAACTATTTTTAACTTCTTTTTTTAAAAAATATATCTCTTCTTTTAAATCTATTTTTCCTTCATCGATTAACTGATCTAAAAAATCTTCTAAATTATCCTTAGCAACACCAGTCAACCTACTTAATTGTTCACCGGATAAATTTCCTTTATTCAACAAGACAAGCACATAATTCTTTAGTAAAAAGCTCATGTTTCTTTTTAGATTATCAGTTTCTATTTTCATATGTTTAGTTAACATATCAACATGATGCAATCTTGCCTGTAAATCATTCAAGAAAGTACTTATATCGTTATCAACTAAAGAAAATTCTTTTGGTTCAATTATTTCTATCACAGAAGGCATATAATCAAAACAAAAAGCAATAAGGTCTTCTATCTTTTCTGCTTTGATTTCCAATTCTGCAAAAGCAGCCCACATCTCTTGCTCTTCTTGTTTTTTAATTTCAGCATATTCCTCATTTAAAACTAAATAGCGATCACTTTCTTTAAGATTCTTGATATAATTATGTAAAGATTCATTAACGTGTTCTTTAGGTTTACCTAACACTTCTATGACGGCCCTAAAAAGAATTTTTTTTTCCATGATCATACGATAAACCGAAGTGATTTTTAAGTTTTTCTAACAAATAACAATATCAAGTTTCAGTAACATGAAAAAGTAGGCTTCTGCATTATCACTACATAGTGACTAAAAAGAGAAAACTTTATAAAGGAAATTCTCTTTTTATATACATGAATAAGAGATATGGGTTCTTTAGAAGATCAGGACATGTACTAGTGCTATTTGTAGCTGTTTTACTTAGTTTATTGCCTGTGCCAAATATTGAAGCAACAGTAGATCAACCTTTTATTTTAGGGGCCCACCGAGGGGATTCTATAAATTATATTGAAAATACCTTTGAAGCAATCGAATCTGCAAAAAATAACGAGAAATATAAATTCATCGAATTCGATATCCAATATACTAAAGATAAAAAAATTATCTTGTTTCATGATTTGAGTTTATCAAGGTTACAAAATAAGAAAGTAGAAGTAAGCGAATTGACTTATCAAGACCTATCAAATATTAGTGAGTTTCCAATCCCCTTATATGAAAATGTAATGAACATCATTGCTAAAGATAAAAAGATTAATATTGAAATTAAGTCTCAAGGTAACCTAAATGAAGATCAGGAATTAGTTGACTTCATAATTGAAGACTGCGATAATAGAGGAATTCTTAATGATATTTTAATCAGTTCAATTTCTCCAGAAGTTGTCAAATACGTTAATGAAGAATATCCTCAAATTAAAACTGGCCAAATATTTTGGATTGTACCTTCAACCTTTGTCAATTTAGATTATTTTACAAATTCATTATATAATAAAATTTCTGAGAGTGGTGCTGATTACTTAATGTTACATGGGGCGAACTTACGCAATTACACTTCTTTGATAAATCTAAAACCAGTTGACAAAACCTTAGTCTTTTGGAATTTTGATGATACTATGTATGTATTAAACGACAAATTATGGTGAAATTATTTCTTCAAAATCAAAATTATTGATAACATTGCTAAAATTGTAATTAACAAATAAGGTATTAGTTTTTTAGACTTTTCAGAATTTGATTCATAAACTACAACTCCGTTTTGATCATTCAATAGTTGTTTTCTTTTATTTATTGAAGGTGTTTTATTTCTGCCCTTCTCTTCTTTTCTAGAAAAACTTACTAGATCTTCATTTAATACTTTTAAGGAAATATTACTTAAATTTTCTTTTTCTTTAACATGTATTTTTTCCCTTATTTTAATTGGTGTCCTTCGATTGTCTTTCAATAAGTTAACCACTAAATTATATTCTCCTTCATCTAAATTTTCATCTAATTTCACCAATAAATTAACTTTTTTTAATTCATTCTCCTTGGTACTAAATCTAATTAAATTGTCTTCTCTTTCACTTTCACCATTGGAACAAGAATAACATTTATTTCCTCGGTAGAGATAAGACCAAGCTTTAAAATCGTGTTCTTTATTATCCCATTGTTGAATTTTTACGCGGATAATTTGACCTGAATAAATTTCATCAGGTAAATCTAAAATTTGATAGGAGTTCTTTCTTTTTTCTTTAATTTCTAAACGTTCTTTTTCTTTGATATAAGAAACATATTCTTTGCAAACTTCAGGGTCTATTCCTTCAATTAAAAAATCTGTTTCTGCCCTTAAACCTAATCCTTCTAAAATTAGTTTGGCCGTTCCATCTCTTCCATCTTCATTAGCACAATTTGGATGTAGTTGAATAGGAATAGTTAAAATATAAGTTTGATACTGGTCATAAGCATTCAATTTACTTCTTTTACTTACAACTTTACCTTCTTTCTCTACCCAGGATTCAATCGCAGTTTTAGTTTCGTTACCTTTATAAATTTTAATTTTCGCTGTAAATTGATCCGCCCACTGAGCCTTATCATCGCTCCCTAGATATAATTTGTTTATCTCTAAATTATTAGTAAATTCCTTATACTCTGGATTAATAGCGATTAATTTAGTAATTCTATTGTTTATTAAATTCCAATCCTCACAAGATAAGTTTTCTATCCAAAAATCAAGTTGATAAATTCCTTCAGCAAGATTGGGAGAATAAGTTTTAGTTCCAAAAGTAGTTACTCTGTGATTTGTCCAAGGAAAATATTCTTTAATAATTTCACCATGATGATTTTCAATCTTTCCCCTTAATGTTATGTTTTGTGTAAAGCCGAAATGCCTATTAACTTTTAAAGAAAATTGAAAATCTTCTTTTTGAAAGATAGAATTTTGTGTCAAAATATTTAATTCCCAATCGCAGTCTTCTCGATAATAATTCCCTTCACCTGGAGTTGGTTCTGTTTGATACCAGTTTTCATCAACCCTAGCCCAAGACATTCCTTCAGTACTGTCGGAATAACTTACTGAATCAATTAATATATTACTCTCATATAATTTTATTTCACCATAACCATAATTACTTAAAGAAAAATCGCTATCACCATCACGATAAATCACCTTATAACAACCAGGACACAGAATAGTTTCATCTAAAACTTTATTATCGGCAATGTACAATTCATCATCATAATCTCCTTTTGTTAAGATTAAACCATTTATATCTATCTCTGCGTCTCCTCCATTATAAATCTCCACCCATTCGCCAAATGGTTTCTCTAAATCATCTTTATTGAAAGGATTAGGTAAAAATTCAGTGATTTCTAAATTAAAGTAATCTGTTGAAAATTTCCAAATACTATTTTCTTTGCCCGGTGTTCCAAAAAAAACAATGCTTTCTCCAAAAGTTCCGTCCTTACGTTTTTCTAAAGTTTTATTATTTTTATAAGCCCCATTTTCTTTAACATAAAAAACAGAATCTTGATATGTTCCGTTAGAAATGATTATGGTTTCTCCTTGATCATTCAAGCCATTACCTAAAGAATCATCATCAACACAGACATAATTGAAATCAGACTTATCCAAGGTTGAATCTTGATCTAGGATAATCAAATACTCTTGTGCTCCAACTAATAATGAACAATTCTCTTCACAACACGTAATTTTATCTACACTATTTTCATCAGTAAATGTCCATGAACTTAAGTTAATTGTTTGATTAGAAGGATTGTACAATTCCACCCATTCATTTCCATCATAAGGAGAATACATCACTTCATTAATTTGAACTTGAGCAGTAGAAAAACCTATTAATAGCAATAAAATAAAAATAAGATGAAGTCTTTTCATCTTTAATCACATAAATTTTTTATTATTTATATGGTTTTCTATATCAAAATAAAAAGTAATTTTTCAGTAAAATTTATAATGTCAAAATATTTAATTTTTAAAGAGGTGTTAGATAA
>CAZRHO010000062.1:0-6594 GCA_964599955.1 uncultured Methanosarcinales archaeon | reverse complement strand
TCTCCACCCAAATCGCCTTCGGCGACTTCGTTAAATTCCGATGTTAGTTTCAATTGAGTTTGAGTTTTAATGTTCTTTTAGAAAAAGAACCAAAAGGGGGCGCCCTCTAAATATAGATTATTCTACCAATCTTTCAAGAGTGTGAAGATCATTACTCTTCATCCTTTCAAATTCATTCATTGAAGTATCCTTTCGTAATACGCAATATCCCAAATCAATAATTTTTGCGTAGGATTCATTCGGACCAATAACAATATTTGTTGGCCAAATGTCCAAGCTTGCATATCCACGATCATGTAATGCCCTAACTGTCTCTTCAACTTGAGATTGTAGTTGAGTATTATTTAATTTACCGCCTAGTTGTTGTAGGTCTTCGCCTTCAGCAAACTCTTTTAATATCGCAATATATCTGTCAATTTCTCCATAATCATGTACAAGATGTGTAATTCCTTCAATCTCCTCTGCTCCTTGAAGAACCAGTCTCTCTCTTTCAATATGCTGTCTTTCCCAATTATTATTTCTATCAAATGGTTTTAAAACATAAAGCATGCCTTCTCTTTCTACTTGATAGACGGGTCTTTCTGCATATTTCATCAAATTTGTTTTAAAAACTAATTGAGGGTCTATTCTATCTACTAAATCTTGATTTTCTGTCATACTTATAGAAGTGATGATATCATTTATAAAGCTTTCTAAAATGTAACTACTACCTAGTTAATATTAAATGGCTCTTTGCGGGCACCCCTAAAAAATAGTCTGCTTCGCAGAAATTGATATAATAAAACTCAAACTCAACTCTAAAATTTTCCTTCGGAACGTTGCACTAAATTTTAGGTCTTCCCGTTGGTCAGACGAAACTAACAGGAATTTAACGATTCCAGAGCCTTGCAGGCTCTTCCATCCAAATTTGATTTTCCAGCTCTGTTCCGCTTCGCTTCACGAGGGAAAATCAAACTTCGTTAAATTCCGATGTTAAGCTTAATTTTTTACCGCTCTTATGAGTAAGCTGAGAATTCTAAAAACTAGGGGGACTTAAGAGAGGGTGTCTACTCTCATTCTTTGTAGACACCTGAAAACTAACAACGATTAGTTTTCAGTGCTGAAATTTGATAATATACAAATTTTATGCACCTAAAACTGCTTCTTGTACTGACTCATCAAAAACTTTAGGGTAGATTTAATATCATTCTTGTGATCAAACTCTTGTAAGCACTTATAGTATCTTCCACGATCTCTCAAACGAATATTAATTGGAGGATATTTATGTTGCAATAGAACATAATTTAACAGCAACCTTCCAACTCTCCCATTTCCATCTTGGAATGGATGAATTTTCTCAAATTGATTATGCATAACAGCTGCCAGAAGTAATGGTGGATATTTCATTTTATGTTTTTCATACCATTTACAAAGTTCCTCAAGTAATTCTTTTACTTTACTAATCGGAGCTCCTTGATGAACTATATTACCTTGACCATCTCTTATTACAACATTTACATTTCTTAGTTTACCTGCAAATTTCTTAGTTCCTTTAAAACAAATTGAATGAAGATGATTTATGAAATCAACAGTTATCTTCTCTTTAGATTTCTTAATGTGTTCAACTGCTGTTGCAACATTAAGCGTTTCAACATCATCAGCATTTTGTGGCTCTTCTTTTCCACTTAATAGTTCTTTTACTTCAGAAAGTGCAACTGTTGAGCCTTCAATTGCATTTGTATTGTAAGTGAAATCTTCTGTAAATCTTTTCCAATTTAATGTTTGTAAATACTTAACTTCAATATCCCTCTCAAACTTCTTATATTCTTGAATTTCTTTCTTCGTTAACTCAAATTCAAGAATGCTTCTTTCTTTAATTTCCTCAAGAATATGTTGTTCTGCTACTTCCTTTAATTTTTGTAATTTTTCCTCACTAAGATTGGAACCAAGATACCGAGAGATTCTCTTAACCTTTCCTTTCTCTCTGTAAGTATGGATTAAATAATATTTCTTGCTCTTTCCTCTTTTTCTGATTTCTATGAACATATAATATTAAAGGGTGTCTACATATTTAAATCTTTTGTTTTTGTAGACACCTAGCCATGTTTTATCTTCAGATACAAGATAGAAAGAGCTAATTGTATTTATAGAAATGAAGGTGACCTCTCCGATGAAGATTACGAAAAATTTAAGCACCAGATTCACCAATATGATAGAATAAAGAGAATGAATGCTCATGGTTTTCCAACTGCATTACCTTTGTACATCCTTAAAGGATAAAGAAGCTAACTTCGTATGTTCAATGACAAGACCACTCCCCATCCTTATACTTAGTAATCAACTTAACTAAAACATCCATGTTAACATCCGATAATTTCTTAATATACAAACAACCTTTTCCATGTTTAACTTTCCCCAATTTCTCAACAAGTGGTTCATTTTCTAAGTAACAAGTTAAATAAAGTGTAATTTTATCCTTACGAAGTGCAAAACCGACGTTAAACCATTCAAACTCTTCCTTCTTACCTTTTCGTTTGTACTTATACTTTCCAAACCCAATGATTGTTCCCCAAAGTTTTGGCTTTTTTCCAGTAATATTTTTTATTAAGCAGATTAAAGTTTTAGAATCTTTAACTAACGATTTGTCCTCAAAAGCATCAATATACTTAAACACACTTTTCTTAGTTTCAACTGTTTTAAGAGCCATCTTCTATGGTTTCATCAAATAACTTCTTGCAGTCATTGTTTTCATGTATATTCACTAAGTATAGTAAATTATATTAACCTTACGTATACTATCTGTATTATGAAAATCCCTCAATATGCAAAACAACAGGCAATTATATTTGGACTTATCGGTCTTCTTGCTGGAATCATATATTCCGTAGGCGGTTTCTTTATTGATTTGTTTGTTTCTCTTGGTTGGTTAACATCTCAAGAAACACCAGGATTAAGTTATGGCACAATTCTAGCATTTGGAGCACTTATAGGAATGCCAATTATTTTTGCAGTGCTTGGTTTTATAGTAGGAATTATTGGAGCTAAATTTTTTAAACTCTAACAACCAACTTCAATTCAATTTACATCCTGACAATTCTGCTAAAATTTCTAACTTTTGAGATCCTTCCAATCTTTCTATTTCTTGTCCATCTCTCTCAAGAATCCAGGTTGGTGTTTTTTCAATTTTCTTTTCTAGACATAATTCAGTCTTAGGATTTTCTCCCTGTGGATGACATTCTATTTCACCTACATACTTAAATGATGACCCGAACATCCTTCTCTGACTTTTACATACCGAACACTTAAATGAACCATACATCTTTAAATCTCTTTCCCCAATACACTTTGCAAAGTCATCCTGAAGCCCTGGCCCTTCTACTTCTTCCGGAGTACAACTTATTAAAAAGATTGAAATTAAAAAAATAAAAATTATTCTGTTCAACATCCGAATTCTCCGCCTATTGGACATGGTTCACCTGGATCTCCTTCAAAAACACCGGGTTCTGGTCCAGAAGAAACGTAATCTGCTGCATTTACAGAAGTTTCACCGTCATGGTTCCACATTTTCCAGAAATATCTCCATTCCTGCCATCCAATATTTAGATGCTTTACATAGATCCCATGTTCTGCAAGCATCTTACCTATTTTACGGCCAGTCATACATCCATGGCTATAACAATATACAACAATTTCTTGATCATTTTGTTTAGCTTCTTTTTGTATCTCAGTAAAAGCTCCTACAATCCTGTCAACAGCACCATAATCAGACTTATCTGGAGTAGCATATGCTGGAACATTCCTAGCTCCTACAATGTGATTTGTTTCATATTCTTCCTGGCTACGGAGATCCACAATGATAAAATTTTCATCTCCGATATGTTTTCTCAATCCATGTGGACTTACTGAAACTGCATTTTCTGCAACATACCATTCTTTAACTATGTCTTCATTAGTTTTCTCAGGAACCATTTGGTCAACAACAATAAATGCAGTCAATCCGCTAACAATAGCACTAAGAACAATTACCATAACAACTACCTTCGTATCAAATCCTCTTTTTTTTGCCATTTTTTTACCTCTTTGAGTATTTCATTTATACTATTAAAGTATATATATTTTTCTAATTTCATTCCACTCTTCATTCAGAAGTAAAGTTAAACTCTTCTCTTATAAAAATCTGCCAAGAACATATACTGTGTAAAAGCTCCTGCTGGAATTCCTACTAAGACTATCCACATAACTAAAAACACTATAGCTAAAAGAAGACTTTTCAATATAACCATAATATAATCACCTATGTTAACAAACACCGGTTTTATAACACTAAAATCAAAGTATGAACCAACAGTTTGTTTGTTCAAGAAATTTTAAGAAAGGTGATGTACTCCGTCCCCATGCCAAATCTTTTTTGCTCTTGCCATCTTATTACTGTGAGTTCTTGCTACCTTTGTTAAACCCCAATTAGTTCTGAATGGTGAAATCCCTCTTTTCTTTCTTTCAGAGTTTGCATATCTAATTATCCATTTTTCAATTTCCGAACATTGATTTTTTCCCATTTCAATCACTCATAAAAAATATAACCTTCTGCAATTGCTCTTGGTTTTAATTTTTGAAATTCAGAATCAATAGTTAATTCTTCACTATCTAAATATGCTCTTTTTATTTCAATGTCATTGGACATATATGAATCACAATTATCAAAGTATAATGGATCTTCATTATACGCAAAAATAATATCATTAAAAACAAATATTATAGAATTATAACTATCTGCCCATTGATCATGATATTCTAACTGTAGATCAACATTTGAAGTTGAATAATATTTACTTTTTGTATTTTCATATTCAGTTTTTTTTGTGTTATATGAGGAAGTAGCTACATCCATTTTACTTGCAGCATAATTTTCAGAATCACAATCATAACCATCAGAATTCCAATCATCATATATATCATCAAAGTTTGTGCTAACCCCAAATAATCCATAAAAGATTAACCCCAAAATAACAAATCCAACTAGCATAAATAGTACACCATGAAACTTAGAAATTCTTTTGTTTTTTTCGTAATAACTTGTGGTTTTAAAAGATAATTTCATTTGAAATCCCTCCTTTCACAAGCACCCTCTGCTGCTAATAACGATTTGCAATTCTTACACTTAATATCATCATCATTTACTCTGTTTCCACATTTTGTACAGAAAAAAGCATAATCATCGGTTTCATCATCTTGCTCTTCATATTCGTCAGAACTACTATCTTGTGCAGCAACTAAATGATGCCAATACGCCATTTTATGTGTCATCACTTCACTTGCTTCTTTTTCGTATTCTTTCTGATTATTAAAAAAATCTTTTAGCTTTTTATTTATACTAATGTTTACTGATTTGATTTCAAGTGCTTCTAATCTTTCACTTATACTTGGGTGTGTTGACCACCAACTACTTTTTGCAGCCATAACTTCTTTGAAAGATATTTTAAGATTATTCTCAGTATACAGGGGAAGCATATAATCATAAATATTTACTAATTGTTTGTTCTCTTTTAGAAAATGTAAAATATGTTGTGGGAGTATATTTTCAAAAATTTCACTAATCATACAATATTTAACTAGAGCATTTCCAAACTTCTGTTTCCCAACAAGTTCAGAAGCAAAATTATCTGCCCTAAATTCAACTTTTCTACTATACCACAAACTAATTAATGCATAATATTTTGATAATATTAAAAAGAATAACCAAGTTGGAAAATAAACTACAATTGAATAACTAAAATCTAAATTTTGTTTGTTTATTTCACGTTGTAATTCAAAAAAGTGTTGAATCCGATATGTGAAATAGCCAAAAACTGTATCTTTTTTAGCGAAATGCCCATATTCATGAGCAATTATTGCAAGTAAGTCATTTTCATCTAATAATTGTAATGTTGCCAATCCAATAATTAATTTCTTTTTGTATAAACCAGTAACTGCAACTTCGCTACCTTCAGATAAAATTATTTTATATGGTTTCTTCAATCCTGTTTTTGATGTTACTTTTTGAATAATATTATGCAATTTCTTTGCATCTTCATTCTTTAATTCTATTTCATAGCCCTTGTCAGATTTTTTAAAAATTCCCATCCATATTCCTACAAGAATTGGCCAACAAAATATTAAAAACATAAAATTAAATAATATTACCAGATACGCAATTACAGCAATAAAACAAAGAATAATACTAACTCCAAATATTAACATGAAAAGTGAGTATACTAATTCAAATACATTGGTTTTACTGTTAACTACCATCTATTAATCAAATAATCTCTTAACTTATTAAAATTTACTAAAGTTTTAGAATAAACTGAACTCCCCCTTTAACAAACTAAACTAAAAGAGCCTTCGGCTCGAACTCCCCCTTACTAACTATAACTAACTAAGCAGCCCTTTGGTTATCAGCAACTTGAAAACTTGTCTCCGCAACAAGTTGCTCCGCATCGGGACATAAAGTCCCGAGAGCAGAACATCGTTATATTCAATTTTTGGATTACTTATTTTAGAAAAGAGAGAGGGGCGTCTTTATTCTGTTTTTTTATTTCTTATTCTCATCCAATAATTTTTAACAACTTGAGCTAC
>CAZRHO010000061.1:0-6660 GCA_964599955.1 uncultured Methanosarcinales archaeon | reverse complement strand
CCACCTCCAAAGATGGCTAGTTAATTTTTATTTCTTTATTACTTTTTCTGATATGAGCTATAACTTTATTTCCCTTGAGATAGAAGTAACCTTTTTGATTATAAAAATTCCTTGCCCCTGGTAAATTTTTAAGATTTAAGATTCTTACAAAGGGATCAATTTCTTCATTAATGAAGTGATTATTATGATCGTAATTAAATTGACAAAATATTGGCGTCCCTCTTTTTGCTAATCTTCTAATGCTATCTATGTCTATGTTTGATTTATTGATTAACAATACTCCTCTCTTAATACCTATGATACAAGGTGCATCTTTTTTAAATACTTTCTTGATAATAATTTCCGTTGCTTTCATAGATTCCCTATGTGTATGAGTGAATAATCTTTTTACTTGATGAGGCGACATCTTTTTCATATAATTAACATAATCTTTAGTAGAATAACTCCCCCCAAATAACATTGGTTTTTCTTTCATTAAAGTAAGGGTTAAACATATCCCTGCTAAAGCACTCCCATAAACCTTTTGATAATTAAGATAATCAATGCCTTGCTGAAAAATAGTTCCGTTGAAATAATTAGGTTTATTCCCTTGAGCAAAACGAGCCAATGGGGGGTTTAAATATTTATCAGGAAACATGATGCCATCAACAACCAATAAAGAAAATTGAAAAAAATTATCTTCAGTTAAAAATTGGATTAAACTTTGTAACAAATTTTTTGTCAAATATAATTCCGATAATCTTTCATAGAAATAACCAGTTCCAGAAAATAGAGCCTGATCTTTTGTATGTTGCTCTCGTATTTCACGATGTTTTTTTGTATATTCTTTATCTAATCTTTTAAATTCTTCTCCTTCTTTATCTTCTTCGTAAGCTTCCTTATTTTTTTTCATGAATCTTTTACCTAAGGCTTTACGTGTTAATTCAAAATTTTCCTGCCACTCCATGATTTTAAAATCTTTAGCGAACAGAACTCTCTTATCAATCTTTTTAGATCTTAACATTTCATATTTATCAGATTCCCACGATCGAACGTCCTTTATTTTTTGTAAAGATTTTTCCATGTCTTGTAAGAGATTTATATGTTCCTTAGCTTCTTTGAAGAAAATTTTAGTATCATTATATTTTCTAAGCCATGCCGGGTATGCGCCATTTATTAAAGATAACATACTCACTATAATGTTAGCCTTATTCTTTTTGTAAGACCTATCTCGTAAAACTATTTCTGGCCAACCGTCTATTGTATTTTCAAAATCTAAAATTAACCCTGGTGCTAATACATCTCTGATAGGAAACAAAAACATTCCTCCATTTGGGCCCCATCTTGGTTCAACATTTTTCATATAAGCCTGATATCTTTTATATTCTTGAAAAGAAAAAGAAATTCCATCAGTTAATCTTCTAGGATCTAGATTTTTTTTACTAAAATATTTTTTCTTTTCAAGTATCATCTCTAACGGTGCAGTAAGAATACCATTCTTACTAACCATTTTCAAATTTTCTCCAGGAATTGCATGGGAAATCCAACCTCTAGATGTAAAATCAGGAATTGAGTGTATATTAAATGCTAATATTGGTCCACGAAATCCTGGCAAGAATATTAAATTACTTTCCGGAGGTACTTCAAAATCTATGTTCTTTAATTGTTCAATATTTTCAGGAGATAAAACTCTACTTAATTCACTTTGATATTGTTCAATTAATTGAAAATATTTTCTCTTGTGTTTAGCTTCAGAAGAGGATAAGTTATACCAATGCTTCCCAAGATTATTTTTTTTAGCCAACCCTTTTTCAAAAAAATATTTTAGTGGAACAATAGATTTAATTGCAGCAGTTTTAATGACCCCTTCTTTTAAATAACCAGTTAACCCAATAACTTGGGACAAAATAGGTTGAATCAATTTTTTCTTATGAAGTTTGATTTCTACTTCATTCATGAATTTATCTAACCTTTCTAATAAAACCAGTAAGGCTTTACTTGCTTCAATTGTAGCATCAAGATGTTTTTTGATAAGAGATAAATTTGGGGTTTTTTGAGAGGTTAATTCAATTATTTTTCCAACTCTCCAAGATAATTCTGTGATGATTCTAGCTGAAAAAACGTGACTTTGATTTAATAATTCATCTAATTCTTTCTTTTTAGGTACATCTAATGACTTTTCAATAGTTTCTATCCTACCTAAAACTCTTTTTTCATAACGTACCCTTCTTCTTTCACTTCTACCTAAAATTCGACGAAATTTCTTAAATTTCTTCTCGTCCCTTTCTATTAATTGCTGGATTGCCTGTAACTTTTTCTGAAGATCTCTAGCCTTAGATTCTTCAACGTATTTTTTAAATTCAGAAATCTTTTCCTGAAGATTAAAAAGTTCTTGAATGTCACTCATGAAATCTTCTAAGAACTCAATTTCTCTCATTAACCATTTCTCTTCTTTTCTAACATCAACTTCTTCTTTTTTAACAATTCTTTTAAGGGCCATTAATAGAATTAGTATTTCTTAGATTGTTATAAAGATTTCTTTATGCACTTAGTCCCAAAAAATCATACATCTTTTCCCATGACGGTCCTTCTGCCATTATCTTTTGCTCTTTTAACTGATTCTAGAATTAATTCCTTAACTTTTTCATCTAACCGATCCATGAAATCAGCTGAAATATTTTCCACACCAAGACCTGATTCTTTTAAAATATCTTTAATTTGAGTTCTTACAACTATTGTAGTCATAAATTACAGTAAAGAAAAATATTTTATAAATCTTATTGATGGAAAAGTTTAATAATTAGTTAAAGATAATTAAAAAAATGACTAATTGTATATTTTGTAAAATAATTAATAAAGAAATTCCTTGTCATAAAGTTTATGAGGACAAGAATAGTTTAGCTTTTTTAGATATTAAACCACACGCTAAGGGACACACCGTGTTTATACCTAAAAAACATGGTGAAACTGCTTTTGATTTTACTGAAAATGATCTCAGTGAATTTTTTCCTGCAGTTAGAAAAGTGATGGAAATTCTTAAAGAAAAGTTAAATCCAGATGGTTTTAATGTAGGTTGGAATAACGGGAGTACAGCAGGTCAAGTGGTACCTCATTTACACATCCATATTTTCCCTAGATATGAAGGAGATGGTGGCGGAAGTATGCATTCCATGATTAATAATCCTCAAATAGATGTTGAAGAAGTAGCTAAATTATTTAATTGAAGATTTCCAAAATCTTTATATAAAGAATACTTTCTTTTTAACTTTAATCTGGCGATGTAGCTAAGCTTGGTTATAGCGTCACGCTCATATAGTTGAGCTAAGAGGTATTTATTTACCAATGATTTAACTGGAGTGACGTGAAGGTCGCGTGTTCAAATCACGCCATCGCCATTTTATCTTGCCAACGTGGCACAACCTGGTACTGCGCAAGCCTGGAAGCTTGCTTAAAGTAAGAGAGCTTGTTTCCTTCGGGATATCCCGGTTCAAATCCGGGCGTTGGCGTTTAACTCGGTGTATAGCGCCACATGGCCCTTTTTGGGCCATGATTTTTATTAAGACGACTTCTTGGAGGAATAATAGAATGGATATTCATAACTATGAAAAGAAGTACCAAAGATGTATTGAACTAATTAAAAAAGCAAATATTTCTGAAAGGAATAAACAACTAATTCTAGAAAATAATGAAAATTTGATCTTAGAAGGATTATCAAAACCAAGGTTATGTAAATACATAGAAATATTAAAACTTCTTGCACAAAGATTAGATAAAGATTTTGATAAAGCAACTAAAGAAGATTTAAGACAAATAGTAAGTGACATCCAACAAGAAAAATATTCTCCATGGACAAAACAAACTTACAAAGTAATACTAAGGAGATTTTATAAAAGATTAGTTGAAGAAAAAAAAGTAGAGGATATTGCATCTTGGATAAACATTAGGATGAAAAGATCTGAAAAAAAGTTACCATCTGAAGGAGATTTGCTTAAAGAAGAAGAGATTAAAAAATTGATCTCTGTATCTTGTCATCCCAGAGATAAAGCATTAGTCTCAGTTCTATGGGAATCAGGAGCAAGAGTAAGTGAAATAGGTAATTTAAGAATAAAAGATATATCTTTCGATGAACATGGAGCAGTATTATCAGTTACTGGAAAAACAGGTTCAAGAAAAATTAGGTTAATATGGTGTGTACCATATTTATCAACATGGATGAATAACCATTATTCAAAAGAAAATTCAAATTCTGCACTTTGGGTTAACATTGGAAATGTTAATCATAAAAAACCAATGAATTATCAAACTATTAGGGCCTTATTAATTAGACTTGCAGAAAAAGCTAGAATAAAGAAAAGAATTAACCCACACACATTCAGACATTCTAGAGCAACATTCATGGCTAATCATTTGACAGAATTTCAAATGAACCAATATTTTGGTTGGATACAAGGTTCAGACATGCCTTCAACATATGTCCATTTGAGTGGAAGGGATGTTGACAATGCAATTTTTGCAATGAACGGTATACAAGTTGAAAATAAAAAGGAGGAAAGTAAACTGTTACCAATAAAATGTCCAAGGTGCGATGTTATCAATAACCAAGATAATAAATATTGTAATAAGTGTGGTGGAATACTGGACATTACATTAGCAATTGAACTTCAAGAAAAACAACAAAAAATGGCTCTTGAAAGGAATGGTGCTGATGAAATAATGAGTAAACTATTCCAAGATAAAGAAGTTCAAAACTTTTTAATGGAAAGAATGAAAAGTTTAAACATTTCTAATTTTTCTTTTTGATTTTTTTATCAATTCTTTTAAAATTTCAACCCATTCAGGAGTTTCAAACTCTTCTTTCAAATTCATTCTAGCAACTCCATTATCTTTTTTGCAATCAAATGAGTCTCAATTATTTTTTGTTCTATAGTTAAATTGTATTTCAAAGCTAAATCCCTTAGATAAGGGGAGATATTGATATAGCCTTTAGCTTTAGCTTCAGATCTAATTTGATCTAACTGTGACTTACTCACAAGAAATTTACATACCTGATTTTTTACCATTGGTGTTTCCTCTCATTAAAACACCTCAAACCTACAACTTTTTAATAAAAGCACGAACAACTGTTTTTTCTACAACTCCGCCATTACCGATTCTACAAGGAACTTCTTTAACATAAGCAACATACTTTTCCCCAAGTAGTTCAACGATTTCATGACTAATCATCTTTTTGTTCATGAATATATGTTTTTCTAGAAACTATATTAACTTGCCCTTTAAAAAAAATTAAACAAAAATGTTTAAAAAGTTTGAGAAATAAGTAGTTGTATATGGTAAAAGATACATTTTTTTACTCTCTCAAAGGAGATTCATTAAGATCTATTGTATTTGATGTTCTTTGTGTTCAATGGCCACTTTCTATGAAAGATATACATAAATTAGTCAAAGAACAAGGTATGAATGTTACATATCAAGGTGTGCGTAGAATTGTAAAAGATTTAGTTGAAAGTAAATGTTTAGTTGAAGAAGATAATAGGTATCAGATAAATTTAGAATGGGTTAATGAACTTAAATTTCGTATTAGACAAATTGAATCTAGTTACAAAGGAGAATTTTATCTTTCTAAAAATCTAATAAGTAAAGAAGGAAAAAAGTTTAATGTTATAATCGCAAAAGATGGGACTCTTAGAAATACTTTGCATGAACAAGCATTATTAACTTATCTTAAAGAACTAATCCCTATCTACCGTAAAGAATTCAATCCACACAATATCTTTCAAAAATCTGATGAAGATGTTCTAGATTATTTGTTAAAAATTCAGAAAGAGCATGAATTTTTTATCCCATTAGTAGATGACATTGTAATTGGTGGAACTGTTTTAGAAAAGAAAGATGAAAGTTTAGATGGTAAACATAAAGTTTGGAAATTGAAACATTTCGCATTGAAAGAAAATGTTGATGACAAACTGTGTTTAGAGATTATCAAAGAAACTGAAGAACGGTTAAGGAAAACTGCACCAAGTATAAAAATTCAATTAAACCTTTCTGAAACTGAGAAAAAGTATATCCGTTTATTCAAGAAACGTGGTTTCAAGGAAGAAGCAGTGTTAAAAGATCATTACAGAATCGGTGAACATATGCATATCTTTGCTAAGGTTATTGGGAATTGAATTTTTCCCAGTAAAGTTTATAAAACAGGTTAAATTATTAGTTATAGGTGGTTTCTGAGTGTGTTTTGGAGTATTAATGAATACATTAGACGATATAGTTTCAGAGTATCAAAACGCAGTAAATGAACAAGATTGGACTAGAGATTTCTCTGATTTAGTTGAAAATTTAGATGGCCATGTGCTTGGTAACAAATTAAACTTAAAAAATGAATTCTTAGAAAAGATTGGTATTAATCATCAACATGATAACACAGGTGTAGGTTCATTACAATCGCACGCACAGAATTTACTTTATTTACAATCTTTAGGTGTAACTGATATTGCCAAAGTTGTAACTAGACATCCAAACATATTACACTACAGTATTGAAGATAATTTGCAACCTAATGTTGAATATTTGAAAGAGTTAGGTGTAACCGACATTGCTAAAGTTGTAACTAGATTTCCAGCGATATTACACTTAAGTATTGAAAATACTTTACAACCTCACGTTGATTATTTGAAAGAGTTAGGT
>CAZRHO010000060.1:3006-6702 GCA_964599955.1 uncultured Methanosarcinales archaeon | reverse complement strand
AGTGGTGTAACTTCAACTGCTATGGGTTCTAGTACAGAAGCAAGTGGTATGTATTCAACTGCCATAGGTTTTTATACAGTAGCAAGTGGTGACACTTCAATCGCTACCGGTTCTAACACAGAAGCAAGTCGAAAGAGATCAACTGCCATTGGTGTTTATACACTAGCAAGTGGTGTAACTTCAACTGCTACGGGTTCTAGGACAGTAGCAATTGGTAGAGCTTCAACTGCCATGGGCATTTATACAAAAGCAAGCGGATATTCATCAACTGCTATGGGTTATGGTACAGGAGCAATTGGTAGAGCTTCAACTGCCATGGGCATTTATACAAAAGCAATTGGTGGAACTTCAACTGCTATGGGTTATCATACAGAAGCAAGTGGCGACAATTCAACTGCTATGGGGCTTTATTCAGTTGCAGATAAGGATAACACTTTTGCAGTAGGTTTAACTTCAACTTGGGAGAACAAATGTGAGACTGAAGCAGAAGGAGAATTTAGAGCTTGTACTAGTGATACTGTTATTGAAGTTGACGGTTTAGGGGAAGTTAGTATAAAAGAGTTAGCACAAGCTGTTTGTGACCTTGGTGCAGCTGCAAGTTGGTGCAATTAATTTTTTTTCTTTTTTTTTCTTATAATTTTATAAAGAATTCATCTTATTTCTATCTTTATGCAACATTTAGCTATAGTTAATTTTGGGCTGGAACAATTAGCTCAGCAGGAAATTAAGGAACTTATCAATGAAGAATCAGAAGTAGATAAGGGAATCTTAAAATTTTCAGCAGATGAAAAACAATTATCTAAAATATTACAAAGGAATCAATCATTTTACAAATTGTTAGCATACTTAGGTGAATATAAGGATTTAGAAGAAGTAGATTTTTCTAAATTAAATTTAAAAGATTTCTTTAACAATAATATCACATTAAAAATTGAAGTGGAAAATGTTAAAGGGCAAGAAAACAGACAAAGACTTTCTAAAATAGTTGGAAGTAAACTTTTTCCTTTCTTAAAAGAATCAAATATTAAAGCAGAGATTGATTTTAAAACACCCAATTTAGTTTTAGTTATTTACCATACCGATGAAAAATATTTTTTAGGCGTCGATTTAACAAATAATGAATTAAATAAGAGGGATTATCGTGTTTTTGCTCATTCGGCATCCTTTAAAGGAGATTTTAGTTATTATTTTTCTAGAGAATCTGGATTTAAAATTGATGAAAAGTTATTACTTGGTTTTTGTAAAGACGGAGTTATTGCAATTGAAGCCGCTTTATATTCAACTGGGAAGAAAGTACATGATGCAAATAAATTTATGTTCAAAAATTATCCTCTCTTTAAAGATTTTAAACTTAATGAACTAGAAGTAAAAGATAATAAGAGTGAAATTTATTGCTTCGATGAAGGAACAGGAAATACTAACCTAGCTAAAAGGAATGCTAGTTTAGTTAAAGTTAAAGATGATTTACAAGTTAGCAAATATCAATTAGATGAATTAGATGTAAAGTTTAATGAAAATTTCTTTGATAGAATCATTTTCCACATAACCAGTAAAGATGAAGATAGGATTAATGAAATTTATTATCAAGCTAATTATATCTTAAAGAAAGGTGGGACGTTGATGTTTATTGGCAGATCACAATGGGAAGTTTCTATTTCAGATAAGTTTGAATTAGTTCAATGCAAAGAAATTGTTAAAGGAGATAGTTCTCATAAAGCATGGTTATTAAAGAAAAAATAAACTAAAACAAATCTTTTATATATTTTGAAAATTTTCTTTTAATTATGGTTAGTTCACAAGAGTTGAAAGAAAGAGTAAAAGAATTTTATAAGTTTGAGAAACAAGAATTGGTAGGTTTAGGCATTGTTGTTTTAATTACTGCATTCATATTTTCTTTCAGAGATTGGGGAGATGAGTTTTTTGATTTAATTGTTGGATTAACTAATTTAATTTTGACACTTTTAATTACCGCATTTACTTTTGCTTTTAGGATATCTTGTCAAAAGATATATGCATTAAGTCAAGGGTATAAGGTTGAATTTAAAGTATGGAATTTAGGATTATTAATAGCTTTAATTGTAGCTTTCTTAAGTAATGGCATTTTACCGTTAGTTTTAGGAGGTTCAGTAGTTGCAGCATTGATGGTAAAACAAAGGTTAGGAGAATTCCGTTATGGCTTTTCTTATCTTGATAATGCCATTATTTCTTTTTGGGGAATTCTAGGAAACTTAATTTTAGCTATATTTTTTGCTGTTGGTAGTTTCTTTTTTCCACATAATTATTTTTTTAGTAAAGGTTTAATTTTAAATTTAGTGATGGCATTTTGTTCTTTAATACCGGCGCCACAATTAGATGGTTTGAATATTTTTTTTGGTTCAAGAAATTTATATTATGTCGCAATTAGCTTAGTATTGGTGGTAGGAGTAATATTATTAACTCAAACTAAAGTTGGTTTAATTTTAACAATTTTGATTGGTGCCGGGGCAGGAATATATTATACTTTGAAAGGTTCAGAAAAGTGAAGTTTAATTTAGGAAAACATTGGGTAGAAGCTTTTGCTTTAATTGCATTATTGGTTGGTTTTTTAATTGCAGTAATTGTTAAACAAACTTCTTTATCGTATGCACTTGTTTTCTTGGCAGGGTTCTTGGCAGGGAGAACATTTTATTTCACAAATAAAAAAACTTTCATTTTACCTTTAATTTTATTGATCTTGGGTTTTTCAAGTGGTTATTTTGTTGGAAGTATTTGGGTCAGTCGTGCCATGGGTCTAAGCATATTCTTTATAGGTTTTTTACTCTCCTATTATTTACATTTGAAAAATATTTTAGCAAGTTTTAAAAGTAAGAACTTCATAAAATAATCTATGGAAACTACTTATGAAGCTAAAAGTGTGATTATTAGTAGAAAGCCAGGTAAAGATAAAGATGACGGCGGTTTATGGACAGCGTTCATCGGTTTATTCGATGAAAACAATCCTCACTTAAAAGCTAAGGCTCCCATTAAAGTAATTGACATTCCAGAAGTTGAAAAAGTTAGAATTAAGGAATTAAGAAATATTAGTTATTATTTAATGGGTAATGATATTGTTATCAATAATTTAGAAGAATTAATTATTAGTAAAAAAGATCAAATAATTACTTTGACAGGTAAACAAGACTTATCATGAATTTAAAATATTTTTTTTGGTTAATTGTTCTTTTACCAATTTATTTTTGGGGAGATAGTTTTGCTTGGAATTTTTCTGCTGTAAATTTATATCTGTTGTTTCCTTTACTTGGCATGTTGGCTTTTTCAATTATGTGGACGCAAGTAGTTGTAGGCACATTTAAAGAGAAGTTTCATGATGTGGATATTTTTTTTTCTAGAACGGGAGTGGCAGTTTTTTTATTATTCTTTTTTCATCCAGTTTTAGCTGCCATAGCACAATTTAATTCAGTTGGATCTTTATCTTTGTTTGATTTGGTTGGTCCACCTCATAAGAAATTTTTAGTTTTAGGGATGATTGCTTTTACTATTTTTGTTTTATATGAAGTTGTATTACGGGTGGCTGCTTTACGCCAAGTTAAGAAGTTGAATAAATTTTTTGAAGTTGCAAGTGAGTTTGGCGTGATTTTAGTATTCATTCATAGCATCAATTTAGGTAGCCACTTACAGGCAGGCCTATTAAAGTATATTTGGTGGTTTTATGGGATT
>CAZRHO010000060.1:0-2996 GCA_964599955.1 uncultured Methanosarcinales archaeon | reverse complement strand
ACAAGAAAAGAACCCAATGGCCTGGCCCAGCGGAATGCGCGGAGCGCTTGAATGAATTGATTGATGAATGGGTTAATGAATAAATGAATCCATTGAGCAATTAACACGTGAAATAATTACGTAATCAAAGAAAAACCACTAACCCCCTGGTCAAGCCCACAGAACATATTTAAATGATTTTTCTCTAAAATTGACATGATCAGAGATTTCACTCCAAGATTATATCAACAGACCATTTTAGGCACTGCATCAAGATTCAATACACTAGTAGTATTACCAACGGGTTTAGGGAAAACGGCTCTAGCTTTTCTTTTAGCAATACAGAGGCTTTCACTTTATCCAAATTCTAAAATTTTAATGTTAGCTCCAACTAAACCTTTATGTGAGCAGCATGTAAAATCATTTCGAACCCATCTAGATATAGACTCGGAGAAAGTTATTCTATTTACGGGTACAGTTAAACCAGAGAAGAGAGAAGAGTTATGGAAAACTGCTCAAATCATCATAAGTACCCCGCAAGGTTTAGAAAATGATGCAATAAACCGTAGAGTTAAATTAGAAGAAGTAAGTTGTCTTATTTTTGATGAAGCTCATCACGCCACTGGCGATTATTCTTATGTTTGGTTAGCTCAGCAATATGATAAGTCATCTAAATTTTCTAGAATTCTTGCTCTTACTGCTTCCCCTGGTAGTGATTTAGAGAAGGTTCAAGAAGTATGTGCAAACTTAAAGATCGAGAAGTTAGAAGTAAGGACTGAAAAAGATACAGATGTTAAACCTTATGTACAAACTGTAAATAAAAATTGGGTGAAAGTAGATTTTCCTGAAAATTTCAAAAAGATTCAGAAGTTGTTACAAACTTCACGTAAATCAAAGTTAATTGAGGTAAAAAAATATGGTTATTGTAATGACATAAACCTAAATAAAACAGGTTTACTAGTTTTGCAAAGAGAGTTTCAAAAGAAAATATCTTCAGGAGAGAGAGAATTTGAATTAATGCGTTCAGTTTCTCTATTAGCAGAAGCTTTGAAGGTTGATCATGCTTTAGAATTATTAGAATCACAAGGAATCTTCCCATTAAATGAATATTTCAATAAATTGAAATCAGAATCAGTAACTTCAAAGGTTAAAGCCGTTAAGAATTTGATGTTAGATCCAAGTTTTAAATCTGCAATGTATTTGAATGAAAATTTAATTGAAAAAGGGATTTCGCATCCCAAGCAGATTAAATTAAGAGAAATAATTCAGGAAACTCTAAATAATAACAATCAAGCTAAAGTTATAATTTTTACTCAATTTAGAGATTCTGCAGATCAAATATCTAAGAGATTAAATGTATTAGGAATAAAAGAACAAATTTTCGTTGGTCAAGCTAAGAAGAAAGGAATTGGTTTTTCACAGAAACAACAGAAAGAAATTTTAGATAAATTTCGAAATGGGGAATTTAATGTTTTGATTGCAACTTCTGTAGCTGAAGAAGGATTAGATATTCCTAAGGTTGACAAAGTTATTTTTTATGAACCTGTTCCGAGTGCAATTAGGTCAATTCAACGTAGAGGTAGAACTGGTAGATTGGAAGAAGGGGAAGTAACAATATTAGTTACAAATGGAACAAGGGACGAAGGTTATAGGTGGAGTGCCCATCACAAGGAAAAGAGGATGTATAGGAATTTAGAAAAGTTAAAGAAAGGGATTACTTTATTTGAAAATAAGCAAGAAAATCAAAATTTAAACAAATTTATTAAAGAAGATCAATCTGTAACTGTATTAGCTGATCATCGAGAGAAAGATAATAAAATAGTTAAAGAGATGATCGAATTGGGTGTTACAGTTAAGACGTCTCAATTAGAAAGTGCTGATTACTTGGTTTCTGGGAAAGTAGGTGTAGAATTAAAAAAAGTTCCTGATTTTGTTGCATCAATAATTGATGGAAGAATTTTAGAGCAAGTTAGAGATTTAAAAAATAATTTTGAGAAAGCAATTTTGATAATTGAAGGTGATGAAGATATTTATTCAGTTAGGAAAGTTCATGCTAATGCAATAAGAGGTATGTTATCTTCGATAGTGTTAGATTTTCAAGTACCTATTCTTTATACAAAGAATCCAAAAGATACTGCGGCATTATTAGCTTTAATTGCTAAACGTGAACAAAATAAAGATAAGTTTGAATATTCTCTTCATTCAGCTAAACCAAGGAACATGGAAGAACAGCAAGAATTTATTGTTTCTTCTTTCCCAAGTGTTGGCAGAAATACAGCAAAGATCCTGTTAAAAAATTTAGGGAGTGTTAAGAATTTAGTAAATTCTTCAGAAAATAGTTTATTTGAAATTAAAGGAATAGGTAAAAAAATTTCTAAAACTTTGTTTGAAATTTTCAATAAAGAATATAATAAAAAATAATTAAGAAAACCCTATATGTAAAGTTAAAATTTAATTTTATTTGAACTTATCGTCAAATTTCTCTTTAGCTTTACTCTCTTTCCAAAATACTACATGAGAAGACCTTTTCTCAAATAAAGCAATTGCTATATCAGTCACATTTTCTTCAGTATTAATTTGATTTTTAATAGCTAGGGCTTTAGCTTCTTTCAAACAGTTGTCTAGCAAAGAAAAATTTTCTTTTCGACATCTTTCTTCAACTTCTTTTTCTTCTTCCGTAGTTAATTTTACTTCTTCCCATAAGGGATAATTACTACCGGGAATAGTCCTTGGAAAAGTTTTCGAAAAAGCCATGATTTTTATTTATAGTAAGAATATTTATAAATTTGTATCTTAAATCAGAACTTATGCCTTCATTCTGGGTTCATGTGAAAAAAGTACTTAAAGAAGCTGAAATAATCATCGAAGTACTTGATGCTAGATTAATTAAAGAAACTAGAAATGGGGAACTTGAAGAAAAAGTCAAACATTCAGGTAAAAAATTACTTTATGTAGTTACCAAATGCGATTTAGTGGATGTAAATAAACTAAAAAAAGAAATGAAAGATTTGAAACCA
>CAZRHO010000059.1:0-6789 GCA_964599955.1 uncultured Methanosarcinales archaeon | reverse complement strand
ACAAATCTTGGTCTTTTTACAACCAATTTTTCTCTTTCAAATTCTGCAGGAAAAACAATATTCGTTCCTCTATAATCATCTCCTATTCTGTACTGTTCGGGATTTTGTAATAATTCTTCAATCATTTTAATCTCAGAGCTGGCCTAACTTTTAAAGCTTATTCTTTTTTTATGAGCCCGTTTCTTACTGATGTTAATTTAGTGCTGACAACTTGCTCACTACGTTCGCACCCAGACGTAAAGGGGTGGAGGCATAACATCATTATGTCCAATTTTTGAGTTGCCATAGTCGTAAGAACTTACTCCTACTAAAAGAAGAAAATAAGGGGAGGTTTTTTTTAGTTCTTATAATTTTTATCCATCAAAGTATTTTTAAAGATTTCTTCATTTGCACAATTAATGGAAGATAAGGCAGGTAGTATTGATGAAGCAATCAGTGTGTTGAATCTAAAGGGAGGAGATATCCTTGATGTAGCTAGTGGAAAATTAATATCTAACCATTATCTTCATGTTGTTGCTGAGCTTCATCCGAACATTAGATTTCATGCGATAGATGCCCACGCTCCCATCTTAGAAAGTGCATCTAATATTTATTATTCTCAAAAAAATCTTTTTAAATATAATTCTATAACTAAATTTGATATTGTAAGCGCCTTTGGAATTTATCTTTTACTATTAAATCAAAGTTTTAGAGAAGGAGATTTATTTATGCGTAAAATGAATGAATTGCTAAAAAGGGGAGGAATTCTTGTTTTCAACACATTTTCTTCTATTGGTATTTTTCCTTCCTTGCGGGGAAGTAGAGATTATGAAAAAATCTTTGATTTGGTAAATAATGAGGATACGCTTGAAAATTATAACCAAATTAAAAAAATAATGGCATTTGATGTAAAAAAATTATTGCGCCATTATGGTTTTTCTCTTACTATGCGTAAATCTATTGGTTTTTTTCCACTCTCCCAAGACATGGTAGAGAAAGCAGGTTTTTCATCTGAAGACATATTGTTTGAAAAGGAATTTATTTTTTGCAAAAAAGTAAAAAATCCAAAGCCAGAAATTTTGGCACATTTTAGTTTAGATCCAATCGTGATAAAACACTTGTACAAAAACTTATTGAAAGCAAATGTAAGATAGTTTTCTAAAATTAAATAATACACGATTTTCATAACCAACCTCCATTTATCTAAAACAAAAAAACAAAAAGAATAGTAGGGGCACCTAATTAACAAACACTTCTAAACTCTGCGCATGTTCTATGCTTGCAGGGGGATAAACCCCCTGAAACTGAACATCGTTAAGCTTAATTTGAAAATCCTCTAAAATGTCTCATTGCAGTCGCTAAAATTGTGTGTTGTTGCCTTAAAGAAAAATGTAAGAAAATTAATTGGGGGTCGCTTTATTTTTTGACGAAGTCAAAAAAGCGCTTGAGCTTCCTCGGTCGCAACAACGCTGATAGTTCTGTTGTTCTATCGTTAGAAACAATTGCAGTCATCATACGATTTAAACCAACACCACTACAGCCACTCCAAAGTTCTTCTCCATGAGGCCCTGAAATTGAAAATCTGGATGTAAGAACATTTCCCATAATCGCATTACCAGATACTTCTTCATAACCACGTCCTGGACAATAAATTTCTATATCCTTTACTGGAATATCCTCTTCAGATCTAGGTTCACGTACTTCATGATCTTCTAGTCTATGACAAGAGCCACCGACTACAATCCTGTAATGAAGATCTAGTGCTTGACAAAGTGATTCAATCTGTCCTAAAGCATCTTCCCTTGCTTGAATTACTTGATCTTTAGTCCCCAAGAAAATAAATTCAGCTCTGTGAAACTCTCTTTGCTTTACTCCGGGAAAAAGAGAATCTAAACTTTCATTTCTGTACGTTGGACCAGAGCGATCGTACCATTTTTTTGGTCCCTCAGAAACATTTTCTGTTTGGCCTTCTAAAAACTGATAAAAAACAGTACATTGTAATGGATCAAGAATATACATCTCTTCTACACCATCTGTTTCTCCAAATGGTACAACAGCTTCTAACTGTGGATCCCATTTCCAAGGATTAGCACTCTGCCGTTGTCTACCATCTGGAAAATCAACTAATGAAGCTTTTTTGAAAGTATCTACTGGCGCCATTTTTGGAAGAACTACTTCTTCAAAGTTCAACGGCTGAACAACGTATTTCTGCAACGCTTCATAAATACCATTCAATATTTTCATACCTTTTGGTAAAATAACATATTGGCCATGAGTGAATTCTGATAAGAAACCCATTGCTATCATATCTATTGCTTCTCTGTCTTCAGGCATTGCTCCATGTATCTTTAAGACATCATTTCTATGATATGTTTTCATTACCATGTAATAGTGAGAACCCAACACATATAAAAACATTTGTCCTCCCAATTGAGACTACAATAGAAAATATTATAAAGAATGTAACATTTAACCAAATAATGGATGTAACAATATTAGAAGATTTAGGACTAACTCAAGCAGAGATAAAAGTGTATCTTGCTTTACTAGAATTAGGCAGTACAACTGCTGGACAAATTCTCAAAAAATCAAATCTTCAAAACTCTGTAGTCCATAGAGCTCTAAATACCCTTATAGACAAAGGGCTAATTAACTTCATTCTTGATGGTAAAAGAAAAGTGTATCAAGCAACGGATCCAGAAAATTTCTATAACTTTATTGATGATAAGAGAAAAAGATTTGAACAGATATTGCCTGAATTAAAAGTAAAACAAAAACTTGCCAAAAAACAAGAACAAGCCTCTGTTTTTAGAGGAAAAAGAGGAATTAATGAGTTATATAACACTCTTTTAAATTCTGGAGGAAAGGAGTACAACACTTTCGGCGGTGGTACAAGAGTAACTCATGATATTATGGGTGAAACATGGTGGAAAAATCTTCATGCAAGAAGAATCTCTAAGAAGATTAAATGTAGGCAAGTTTTTGATGAAACCATCAGGATATTTGGAGAGGAACTTAACAAAAATAAATTAACAAACATAAAATTCTTATCCAGCAAATTTGAACAATTACAGGAAACAATAATCATCGGAGATTATGTAGGCATTGTAATATTTACTGAGAATGCTTATGGAATTTTAATTAAAGACAAATTGGTTGCTGATGGATACAGAAAACAATTTGAAATTCTATGGAAACAAGCGACCCCTTAATTGTAAACTCTATTCTAAAACTACAGGGGGGTTAAGAGGTACTTGGTCATCTCAATCGATGCCCTATCATGTTATAATTATATCTCTGTATTGGATGTTTAGGATCTGTAAATACTGCTGTTCTCTCGGCTTTTATTCTTACTTCTTCTCCTGCAAAATGATTACAAACTTCCTCTGCAAATAACTCTCCTAATCTAGTTAGTCGTAAATAATTCGGTGTTGATTCCAAAAGTCCAACTCCTTCAAATTGACCGATTAATTGCCCATATTCTCTATCTACATGTAAACCATACTTTTCTTCTACTGCTTTTTTATCTATTCCTCTTGACTTTAATCCAAACATTACATCTCGTTCAAAATTATGTCTAAGGGTTAATTTAGCTGCTCTCCAAACTGGAAGTCTTCCCGATTCTACCACCTCATTATAATCTGTAATAGACGATGTATTAAAATATTGATGTCCATTAATGAAACCAAACGAACTCATCCCTATTGCTAGCAATCCTGTTTCATCTAAAGTTTCAAATTTTCTCAATTGCTGATCATTCATATGTTCTTGAGTTCTGTTAAAATAATAAGCTGGCCCTGAAGTGTAACCAGCTTCAGCAAATTTATTCATAGCAACCAATTGTAAAACAATCCTATCTTCAATAGTTGGAAATTCTTCTGCTCTTCTCTGATATCTTTTCCATAAAGATTGTGATGCCTTAAACATAAGAGGAAAAGTCATTGCAGAATCTACTTCACAAATGTCCCCAGTCAAAGTTTCAATTGTTCTTTCCCAATTTTCTGGAGTTTGATATGGAACCCCCATCATTAAGTCAGTAACCACATGAGGGAAACCTCTTAATTTCAATGCCTGAATTAACTCAACAGTTTCTCTTGCAGTGTGTCCTCTATTCTGATATTTCAGAACTTTATCATTAAGATCAACTCCTCCAATAGCAATCCTATTAACTCCGGATTCCATCAAAGCATCAAACTTTTCTACTTTACTAGAATTTCTCATGATCTCAGGATGAACATCAAATGTAATCGTGATATCATCTGGAACAGTAAACTCTCTTCTTACATATGAGAATAAATCTTCAATTTGTTTAGCACTCATAAAAGATGGTGTTCCTCCACCCACATAGATTGAACGAGCTTTTACTCCGCCAATTTCCTCATTAAGCATAGAAATTTCTCTCTTTAAATTTGAGAGGTATCTTGTTACTTTAGTATCTTCAGAACTACTAGCAGATTGATCCATAGAAAAATGACAGAATGAACATAACTGTTCACAAAATTGGAAGTGCATATACACATCTAATTCTTTTTGTGTGTTTCCAGCAAATAAATCCTCTTCACAGCAATCGTCCATCGCGGTAAGTGGTGGATAATTACCTAAGATATAGAAGCCCTCAATAGTTCTTTCAATACCTACAGCTTTCAAGCTATCTGAATCAATTCTTTGAGCTTCTTCTCTAGCAACATCACTAATACTGGTCATTTTACTACTTAGAAGAGATGTAACTAAATCAAACTATTTAGGAAATCTTTTTAAATAATGACAATATTATAATATAAAAAGTAAAATTGTAATAAAATGGAGACAAAAAACCTAGATGTGAAAGACAAGAGGATTTTACTAGCTCTCGATATGGACGCTAGGAAGCCAGATAGTTCTATTGCTAAGATTGTCGGATTGTCAAAACAACTAACAAACTATCGAATCAAACGATTGGAGAAGCAAAATATCATACAATCCTACTATGCTGTCATTGACCACACAAAACTCGGATTCCAACTTTACAGAATTGCTATCAAATTTGAGAACGTAACAAAAGAAAAAGAACAAGAAATCCTCCAGTATCTCAAAGAACACGCTAGTTGGATGGTTACAGTGCTAGGCTCTTGGGATATCTGGATGGCATTTTATACAAAAGACGAATACCAATTTATGGACTTTTGGAATCAATTTTATGAAAAATATGGATATTATATTGAAAACAAATGGATTTCATTAATGACAAAATTTCTAAATTTTGAACGATCCTTTATTTATCCTAAGAAAGAGAACAGGGCGAGAAAATTTGTATTAGGAGAAAAGCCGAGTAAAATAAAATTAGACAAAATAGATACGCAGATACTCCAAGAATTAACCAAAAACGCAAGACAGACAAGCCTTGAACTTGCAAAGAAAATTAAACAAACTGAAAGAATTATTAGATATAGGATAAAAAAATTAGAAGATCTAAATATAATTCTTGGGTATCGTCCTTTTATCAACACTACATTGCTAGATCTGAAATATTATAAATTATTCATACAACTTAAAAATGCAAAAAAAAAGATATCAAGAAAATTCAGTCATATATTATTCAGAATTCCAATGTAGTTTACAACACAGCAGCATTAGGTGGATATGATTTTGAAATCGAAGTACATTTTCACAACTCTAGTCAACTTATGACATTCATAACCAGCCTTAGAGAATCATTTCCCACAAACATAAAAAACATAACACACTTAGAATATATTAAAGAACACAAAATAACTTACTTTCCAACAATAAGTCTTTAACTGTTAACTACTTCTCCAAAATCTCATCCAATTTAGCTGATAATGTACTATGATATTTACCTGCTACACTAATGCACTCCCAGAACCATTCTACTCTAACTTTATTATATTCTATTTTAAATTCAGCTCTTTCTTCTTCAGTCAATGATTTTTTATGTAAACTTACTAATTTCTGATTATTCCACTTTCCATTTTTTTCAAGAACTCTTTTTGCAGCAATGTACTTCAATTGTTGGGTCGCTCCCCTATCAATAAATATATCTCCTTCTCCCGCATAGTCTTCATCAGCAGCAACATCATTTACATATTTCACAACAACACCATCTTTCTTAAGCATCTCATTGATTGCACCGTAATTCAAGCTTCTACATGCATCTGTTATTGCTTTTATCCTTTTGCTAGACTTTTTTTCATCTAACAATCCATCAGACTTCATTAAAAAATATGCATTTCTCCCTAATCTCCCATTTCCATCAGGAAATAAGTGAGCACAAATAATTGCAAAATATAATTTTACTGCCCAGACACCCATATTTCTTACTGTGATTTCTTCTTGCATCAGAGCAAAGAACTTTTCAAATTCTTTATAAGATTCTTCAGGAGGTTCAATATCAGTACCATGAATCATTGAAGAAACAATTATCTTGTCTTCTTTACGATCATTCCATCCTTGAAAAGTAAATAATCCTCTTAAAAATCCAGAACCAGCATGTAGTAAATCTAAAAAATTTTGTGTGTTTATTGATTTTAAGAACTTAACCTTGTCTTGCTTTGTTGCAATATCTAATCCTAAATGTCTGCAGGATCGCACAAATCTACTATGTGCTGCTTTTCTCAAAAAATCATCTTTATCCTCACAATTGTGTAGAGTAAGAATATGTTTTCTACTAACACCCTTTGATTTAAGTTCATCTTTTATAAGATTCAACTTTTCATTTAATTTATCTTTGGAAATCTTACCTTTAATAAAATCTTCAATAAAATCATGCTCTAAAAGAGTTTCTCTTATATGTTCTGGGAGTGCTTCAAGCAT
>CAZRHO010000058.1:0-6823 GCA_964599955.1 uncultured Methanosarcinales archaeon | reverse complement strand
AACATTTAGCCAATTGATCGTAATTTTTCCCGTTATCTCCTAAATTGAAATATGCTAATAGGATTAATAGGGTTATTATTAAAACTAATAATAAGTTACGCATACTTTTTATTAGCTCCAATAATTTTATTTTTTTCCCCTGATCTTTATATAACCTGTATGATAAAACTAAAGTAATCAATGTAATTAGATGAATGACTGTACAAAAAGGACATATTGCTTTTAACACATACTCTGCCCAAATAAAATAAATCACCGAAATGATACCCGCCACATTACAAAGTAATAAAAAATTAGTTAGGTCCTCTAATTTAGACCCATGAGATTTCTTAATTAAATTAACTAAATAAAGCATTACTAAAAACCACAATGCTCCTAAGAAAGCAACCGGTATTGATAAAAATTCGGAGTAAATACTGGTATTTACCGCTGAACAAGAAACTGTTTCACCAAAGTCACACAAAGCACTTTCAGCAGAATAATGATTTTTTACTAGATAGAATGATGTTAATAATCCGATGATGCCTAACCAGAAAATAATTCTCAAGTATTTATCTCTCTTTTTATCCGACATTTAGTATTTGAGATACAGCTATTACTTAATAAATATTTTGTTTTAGGTTTTGTAAAAATAAAAATCAAAGAGAAACTATTAAATACTTTTTAATCCTAGCCAAAAACATGGTCAATGTAGAAATTTATACAACACCTAGTTGCCCTTGGTGTGAAAAAACAAAAAAATTTCTTAAAGGAAAAAAAATTGAATTTAAAGAACATGATGTTTCTAAAAATGAAAAAGCCAGAAAAGAGATGACAGAAAGATCTGGACAAATGGGCGTTCCAGTCCTTAATATCAATGAAACAATAATAGTTGGTTATAACCCTAAAGAGATTGAGAAAGCATTGGAAAAGAAGTGAATTAAATGAATAAGCAAAAGTGGAATAAAATTGATAAAGAAATTACATCTTTGATGAAAAAATTAGGCATTCCCTTCTTACGATACTCATTAGCAACCATTTTTATCTGGTTCGGGATACTCAAATCATTTGGATTAAGTCCCGCACAAAAGTTAGTAACCAATACTGTTTATTGGTTCAATCCTGAATGGTTTGTCCCTTTCCTTGGTTGGTGGGAAGTCTTAATTGGAATCTGTTTCCTTTACAAACCTTTAATCAGAATAGGTATCCCTTTATTATTAATTCAAATGGCTGGGACTTTTTTACCAATCTTAATCTTACCCTCAGTAGTATATGGTGACCTCCCTTATACTTTAACATTAGAAGGCCAATATATCATCAAAAATATTGTAATTATTGCTTCAGCTTTAGTTATTGGCAGTCACGTAAGGGATAAAGATCAATAAAATTTATATTTAACTTCTTTTATTCATTTATTATGACCATAATAACCCTATATCAATTTGAAGAATGTCCTTTTTGTGCTAAAGTAAGAGCAAAATTAGCTGAAAAAAATTTAGACTACAAAAAGATCAATGTTTCTCCTGATCGTAATGATCCACAAAGAAAAGAATTGTTAGAGAAAAGCGGCGTTGCTACAGTTCCAATAATAGAAGTTGAAGGAGTTTTCATCGGCGAATCAGATGAAATTGTTAAATACATTGAGGAAAACCTTTAATGAGAATATTCATAGATAGTGCAAACCTTGAAGAAATCGAACAAGCTTACAAATGGGGTATCGCCGATGGAGTTACCACAAACCCTTCCTTAATGAAAAAAGTCGTAGATGAAAAGGAAAATATTAATTTACAAGGATACATCAAACAAATTCTAAATATAGCTAAAGGAACACCAGTTAGTTTAGAGGTTACTGAAACAACTGCCAAAGGGATGATTGAACAAGGTAAAAAATTATTTGAACTTTTTAATCCAGTGGCCAACAACGTTTGTATTAAAATCCCCATTAATCCTGCATTCAAAGACAAAGATGAAACTCATTTTGCAGGAATAGAAGCGATCAAGGAATTATCAAAATTAAATATACCTACTAATTGCACACTAATCTTTACTTCAGAACAAGCTTTTCTTGCTGCTAAAGCAGGTGCAACTTTTGTCAGCCCTTTTGCTGGGAGAGTTGACGACCATATCAGATCAAATAACCAATTAGAATTTAATAAAGAAGATTATTTTCCTGCAGAAGGTTTAGAAAAAGAAAACAAATTATTAGAAGACAACGGAATTTTTTCAGGTATTGATTTAGTACAGCAATGCGTACAGATATTAAATGAATATAACTTACAAACAAAAGTTTTAGCTGCTTCCTTAAGAAATACCAGACAAGTTAGAGAAGCTGCTTTAGTTGGATCTGATTGTGCAACTTTACCCTTCTCAGTTATTAAAGATATGCTTAAACACCCTAAGACATACGAAGGCATACAAAAATTTACTAATGATATTATTCCAGAATATGTTAATTTAACTAAAAATTAGTTCTAAATCACTATTATCATATGTAACATAGGTGCTAAACCGAAACGCTTATAAACAATATGCTTCTCGCTCTCGTTCTCAAGAAATATTAGGAGGAAAAGATAAAATGAGTTTAACAAAAATAATTGCAGGAGCTGTTGTTGCTACCAGTATTGGTGCTGCCACTTTTTCCACGCAAACAAAAAAAACAGAAAGAGTTGAAATTCAACAAGAAACAAAAATTGAATATATTAACTTTGAAGAACCATTAGTAATAACTGGTAATTTAGAAAAATACAACCCAAAAGTTTTAGAAGTGAATAATGTTTATGTTGAAAATTCACCTGCAACAGAATATGTGTTTGATGAATTGCACATAGATGTAAATCCTTATACAAACTAAATTTTAATTTTTTTATTTAAAAATTTTTAATTCTTTTTTATTTCATATCCTTTTTTATTATCAGCAATAGAATAACCTAACCTTTCAATTTTTTTCCTCAAATCATCAGATTTATCCCAATCTTTTTCATTACGTGCTTTCTCCCTTTCTTTAGCTAGTTTAATCACAGCAACAGGAATTTTACCTGCTTTCACCGACCCTAAATTAAACCCAAAAACTTTATCAAATTCTAACAATAAAAAATATTTATCATGGTCACTTAATTTATTATCCTTAAGCATCTCCCACATTAAGGCTAAAGCCTTAGGCGTATTCAAATCATCGTTGACCATATCTAAAAATTTAGCAACATATTTCTTCTGAAATCTTTTATTATCCTTTCCATGCTTTGATCTCTTTAATTCTAAAACTCGGTCAAACAACTTTTTTCTAGATCTGCGAGAATTTTCTAAAGCCTCATAACTAAACATAAGTGGTTTGCGGTAAACGACACCAAGACAAAAATAACGATAGTCTAAAGGATTAAAACTTTTCTCCTCAAGCGTTGATAAAGTAATGAAATTCTCACCAGACTTAGCCATTTTTTCTCCTTTACTTAAAACAAGAAACTCATTATGTAACCAATAATTTACCCAGGGTTTCCTACCAAAAGAAGCCTCAGATTGCGCAATCTCATTAGTATGATGAACGGGAATATGGTCAATACCCCCACAATGAATATCGAATTGTTCCCCAAAATATTTTGAAGCCATTGCCGAACATTCAATATGCCAACCAGGATAACCAGTACCATAAGGAGAATCCCACTTCATTTCCTGATCTAGAAATTTAGATTTAGTGAACCAAAGAGCGAAATCATTCTTATTTTTCTTATTAGAATCTTTCTCAACACGAGATTGAGTTTCAGCAGTTAAATTCAACCTGGCCAACTTCCCATAATCCTTTAATTTAGAGGTATTAAAATAAACGTTACCACCCGCTTGATAAATGAAACCATTTTTTTCTAACTTTTGAATCATAGCAATTTGTTCCTTAATATGTTCGGTTGCTTTACACCAAATATTTGGAGAAATTAAATTTAATTTTTTCATGTCATTTTTGAAAGCTTCCAGATAGAACTCAGCAATTTGCCAAACTGTCTTTTTCTCACGCTTAGCTCCCTTCAACATCTTATCTTCCCCTTCATCAGCATCAGAGGTAAGATGACCTACATCCGTAATATTCATTACGTGTTTAACTTTATAATTATTAAGATATAAAACCCTCTTCAAAACGTCTTCAAAGATATAACTACGCAAATTACCAATATGGGCATAATTGTATACTGTCGGTCCGCATGTATAAAGATCAACTTGTCCTTTCTTAATTGGTTTGAATTTCTCTTTTTTATGTTTTAAAGTATTATATAATTCCATTTACAAATTTAAAACTTCAGCTTTATTTAAAGCTTCTTTTAACATCTTATCTAAATCAAGGACGCTTAACTCTTTTTCAATATTTTCTAATTTTGATTTAGTTGCTGGATTATTAGGTCCAAGTAAATTGCAAATCTCTGGTCCTTTAGAGATTTCATAAGTCCCAATCTTTTTAGCAACTTTAATTATTTCTTGTTTATCGTAAGTTAATACTGGCCTAAATATTTCTAATTTTAATTGTTTAGTAATATTAGTTAAGTTGCTTAATGTCTGTGAAGACACCTGTGCTAAATTTTCACCAGTTATCAAAAACTTGGCTCCTTCTTTCTCAGCAATAATCTCGGCACATTTGAACATAACAATCTTAGAAAGAATGAAATAATTTTTATGTTGACATTTCTCAGTTAAAATTTTCAAAACAGGGACAAAAGGAATTAAATAAATTTTCTTTAAATCAAGCATTTTACTTAACTCTTTGACTTTCTCAACTTCTTTCTCATCGGTTAAAGGCAATTGATGAAAATGAACCGCAATAATCTCTAAACGATCTTTCATTAGGTTAATCGCCACAGGAGAATCTATTCCTCCAGATAATAAAGCTATACCTCTTTCCATAATACAACCATTATTAAAACATTTTATAAGATTTTCTTAACTATAGTAAGTTTTATATCTTTCAACGTAAAGAATAAATTTCATGAAGAAAATCATAATCTCTTTGATTATTTTATTATTAATACCAACAATTAGTGCTAACAATAACTTATACAACAAAGAAAATCTTGAATTACAATTAACTATTGATGGAAATTTTGAATTGAAACCTAAATCCGATCAAGCAAAAGTAAGTAAAGTTGCGACCGAACTTCTACTATTCCCTAATAATGATTACCGCCAAGAAGTACTAGAAATAAATAGTCTAGGAAAACAAACAAAAAAACAAATTAATTTTGAGTGGCAAGATGAGCAGATTGAAAAGAAAAAGTTTGGTTATTCTGCTTATATTAAAACAAAAAATCAAAGAAAGAAAGTTAAAAAAAAAATAACTTTCCCAATACCTTCAGAAGACATTCAAGATTTGACAGAATTTTTAAAACCTACAAAATCAATTGATTCTAACAACAAAGAAATCATTAGTAAAGCATCCGAATTAACTGAAAAAGAAGACGATTTATTTAAAGCAGTTTTTAAATTAGCTAACTGGGTTGAAGAAAACGTAAATTATGAATTAGATTCTATAACGGCTAAAGCTTCAAAAAAAGCTTCTTGGGTTCTAGAAAATAAAAGAGGAGTGTGTGATGAAATGACTTCCCTGTTCATTGCTATGGCAAGGTCCTTAGGTATCCCAGCAAGATTCTCTTCAGGGATTAGTTATTCTACATCTGATCTTTTCCCTGAACCATGGCAACCTCATGGGTGGGCTGAAGTTTATTTTCCAGGAGTAGGATGGGTTAGTTTTGATATTACTTTTGGCGAATATGGTTACATTGACGTCACTCATATTAAATTGAGAGACGGTTTTGATCCAACTGAACCTGCAACTAAATTTGAATGGTTAGCTGAAGATGTTAAACTTAAAACTTCACCCCTTAAATTTAAAGTTGAAATTAAAAACAAAGGCAAAGAAATTAATGAAGAAATAACCCTAAAACAAGAGTTGTTAGGTAAAGAAGTTGGTTTTGAGAGCTATAATTTAATTAAAGGAATTTTAAAAAACAACCAAGATTATTACGTAGCCACAACTTTAAAAATAAATGTACCTAAAGAAATTGAAGTTATTGGGAAAAATAAAAAAACAATTCTTTTATCTCCAAAAGAAAAAAAAGAAACTCATTGGGTAATTAAATTACCAAATATTCTCAAAAAAGATTATTCTTATCAATTTCCAACCATCATTTACTCTGAAAAAAATATTACGTCCATTAGTTCTTTCAGTACAAAATCAGGAGATAAAGTTTATTCTGAATCGGAAGTAAAAGAACTAATTGTCGAAGATAAAGATAAAATTTATTCTAGTTTAGTAAACATTGAATGCGTACATGAAGACGAGGTTAAATTAAATCAAACTCTCAGAATAAATTGCCAGATTGAAAATCTTGGAAAAATTAACCTTAAAGAAATTGAATTTTGTATAAAAGATAAATGTGAAATCATTAATCTAAATATAAATCAAAGAAAAGAGAAAAAAATAACAATCAAACAAAAAGAAGTAGGCTGGAAAAGAATATTGATTAGTGCCAGAAATGAATTAATTGAAAAAAAACAATTAGTACAATATTCGGTTTTAGATAAACCAGATATAAAAATAGAAATTGATGCGCCTTATTCTATAAATTATGGAGAAAAATTTCAAATCATAACAAAAATAAATAAAAATTCTTTCGCAAAACCAAAAGAAGTTAACGTAATTTTATTCGGTCCGGGTTTTACTAATGAATGGAAAATAAAGCAATTAAATCAAGAAACTAAATTGCCTTTAGAATTAGATTCTTTTCCCATCGCTAAAAATAATAAGTTCATTGTACAAATTAATTGGGAAGATGAATCTGGAGAAAAATATTTGGAAGAATTAGAAGTC
>CAZRHO010000057.1:0-6933 GCA_964599955.1 uncultured Methanosarcinales archaeon | reverse complement strand
TTATTTGAAAGAGTTAGGTGTAACTGACATTGCTAAAGTTGTAACTAAACTTCCAAACATATTATACTACAGTATTGAAGATAATTTGAAACCCACTGTTGAATATTTAACTAATGAATGTTACGCTACAATTTTAGATATTGAAAAGAAACCCGTATTAGTAGCTTATTCTTTAGATAAACGTATCAAACCACGTCACGCATTCTTACAAACAAAAGGTGTTGAAGTTGGTTACGATATTACTGTAGGTACAATGTTAATAAAAAACGATAGAAGATTTGCAAAAACTGCTAAATCTGATCATGATGAATGGATGTCTTTCAAAGAAGATTACATTGAGAGGAATAAGGTTTAATTCTTTCTTTTTTGTTTCTTTTTATGTTTGTACTAATTATTTTTATTTTTTTGTTTCCTTTTTATTCTTTCCTGTTCTTTCTTCTTCTTTAAATGTAACATGCGATACAAACGATACTTACGAATCCTATCGCTAGTTAAGTGTTTATAAAAAATCCTTAAAATAAATAAAAGAATTCCAATCGATAAAACAAACCAAATTAATTTTTCCAATTCACTCATATAAGTAAGAAAAACAAATTAAGATTTAAATTCTTTGCTTTTTCTTTTAAAAACTTTCTTACCGCAAAGTTTATAATATCTAAAAAATTGTTATAATCTATTAAGATTATTAAAAAAAAGGCGATGTTCATGAAAAAGGTTATTTTAATTAGTTTATTATTAGTAAGTTTATTTTTATTAGGTTGTTCTCAGGGAGTAATTCCTGAAGAGGTTGAAGAATTACCCGCAGAAAAATTAACTGAACTTACAGAAGAAACAACTCCTCCGGAGGAAGGGGCAATTGTCGGAAAATCAATTCAACTCAAAAAGGTGGGAGCCGTGAAAAAAAATCTACAAAAGAAAGTTGGGATGAATAAAATTGATATCGTAGAGAGGAATGAGAACATTTTTCCGCTTCCTGATATGTATGAAGGAGAAGAATGTTCAATTTGTATAAGTGGTGTTTGTATAACTTCTGAAGGAGATTTATACATTGATCAATCTGGAACTTGCAATTAATTTTTATCAGAAACTAAACATAACATCTGTTCCCTAAAATAATTCATATTTTTTGGAAATTTGTTAATTCTTAGAATCCTGTTCATATTTTTTTTCTTCAATTTAAAAATTTCTTCACGAGTTAAACCTTTTTTAACAGAGTAAGTTAATTTAGGTTCCAAAACAGTTCTTTTCTCTTCAACAATTTCAATCACATCATATTTCTCTGGGTCTTTGTAAATAGGGGTGTCTTTTTGCATCCCAAAAACTGATGTTGATATTAAACTAATAATCTCCGAATGATCTTCCAAGAAATTAAAAGTATCCATGAATTCCTGTTCAGTTTCAGTTGGAAAACCAAACATAATGTAAAGAACATTTGTAATTCCAACATCAAATGAATCCTTTAACACTACTTTAACATCTTTTACGTTTGTTCCTTTACGAATTAATTTTAGAATTCTATCGTTACCTGATTCCACTCCCCAAATTACCATTTTCATACCGGAATCATATAACCTCTGTAAAGTTTCTTTATCTAAATCTATAGTTGGGCGAAGTTGGCACATCCAATTAACATCTAAATTTCCCACAGTATCGGCAATGTCTAACAATCTCTTCTTAGAGATCATGTCATCTATGAAAAAGAAATTTTTTGCATTAGAATTAATGATTGTTTGTTTAATATCTTCCAACTTATATTCTGAATATTTTACATTACCGTGATGATTACAAAAAGCGCATTGTTGGTAATAACAACTACTTGAAGTTTTAATAGGGATTACGGGAGAGGGGATGAAATATTTTTCTTTTGAATTGAAATTAATAATTCTGTCACAAATTAATTTTGAGTGATCTATTTTTTTAGCAATAATTTCTTGAAGTAATTCAACTTCATTATTAAGAGTTTTAGTAGCTGCAGATCTTAATTTAGAATTTATTGCTGGACCGCCAATGATAGTTTTTATCCCCAACTCATTAAGTTTATTGATTAAAACTAAAGAATAAAAAGCTTGACTTGAATAAACAATACTAAATGCAACTATTTCAGGTTTATATTTAATTATCTCAGATAACATTTCATTAAATAATTCTGGTAATTCATTTTCAACTACTTTTTTATTATTCTCAGAATAAGTTTTTGAAGAAATATTCTGGAACTCTTTAGTCATTTTAGAATATTCTTCTGAATCATAATTCTCTGTAAAATTTTTGTAATATTGATAAAAATCAGGAAATTTTAATTGATGAAATAATAGATTTAGATCTAATACTTCATTTTCAACTTCATTCTTTCGTAGAAAACTTGCTAAATAATTAATTGAATAAGAAGGGCTGGCAGGAGTACAAAAAGGTGGAAATATTAAGATTGTTTTCATTTAGAAGGTCATTGTGTTTAATTTCGTCTTTCTCTAGAACGTCTTTTGTTAGAAGCACGTTTTGAACTTCTACCACCTGACTTATTTTTCTTTCTATCACTATAAAAACTTTTTTTAGGTTTATCTTCCCTTCTTGGACCATCGCGTTTTTGAGATCTTCCCTCACTTCTTGATTCTCCCCTTGATTCATCTCTCTTCCCAGGTCTATCTCGATTACCTCTTCCAGGTCTATCTCGATGACTTCTTCTAGGCCTATCTCTTCTTCCATGACGATCTCTTTCTTCCCGCCTTGGTTTTCGATCTCTTCTATCCCTAGATCTTCCACGATCACTACTAGAAACTTTACCAATTTCTTTATATCCACTGGCAGTAATTTCCTTTTTAAAAGCAAAATTAAGTAATGATGCAACAACCTCTTTTGGTTGATGAGCTTTTAGGATCTGACTTGCAAGTTCATCAAATTTATCAGATCTTTTTGAACTTAATAATTTGTGAATTGTTTGTTCCATTCTAGCAATCTTACTTTCAATAACATCTTTTGTAACTGGGATCTCTTTTCTTTCTAATTTTTGTTTAATAATTCTTTCAACAAATTTTAATTTACCTTTCTCAGAAGGCATAACAAAAGTAATGGCAATACCTTTCTTACCTGCTCTACCTGTTCTTCCAACCCTATGTACATAAGATTCTGGACTTTGTGGTAAGGAATAATTTATTACGTGAGTTAAATCATTTACATCAATTCCTCTTGCTGCTACATCAGTGGCAACCAGAATTTTAATTCTTTTATTTCTAAATTGCAATAAAACTTTTTCCCTTTGACTTTGAGTAATTTCACCATGGATTGCCCCAGCAGAATAATTGTTATCAAGTAAATGGTTCACTAAACTATTCACTGCAGACCTAGTTTTACAAAAAACAATCCCATAAAATTCAGGGCTAATATCAATAACTCTCCTTAAACATTCAAAACGATCATTATTTCGTACATCATAATAAAACTGTTCTGTTAATTCAATAGTTACTTGTTGTTTTTTAACCTTAATGAATTCATAATCTCTCATAAATTTTTTAGCGATGTTTAAAATTTCTTTGGGCATAGTTGCAGAGAACAAGAGAGTATTTTTATCAGAATTAGTTTTACTTAATATTTCTTTGATATCATCCAAAAAACCCATGTTAAGCATTTCATCTGCTTCATCAAGAACTGCATATCTTATTTGTTTCAAATCTAATTTTCTTCTCTTAATAAGATCAATTAATCTACCAGGAGTACCTACAACAACATCAATTCCATATTTTAAATGTTTAATTTGTTCATTAATGGAAGCACCACCATAAACTGCTAAAATTTTTAATTTATTCTTAGGCTGCAAAGATTCAATTTCTTTACTAACTTGTGAAGCAAGTTCTCGAGTTGGTGTTAAAATTAATGCTTTTGGTGTTTTTGAATTTCCTTTTAATTTTTCAATGATAGGTAAAGCAAAACTTGCAGTTTTTCCTGTACCTGTCTGTGATTGACCAACTACGTCTTTTGTCCCATCTAATAAAAAAGGTATTGCTTTCGCTTGAATTTCAGTTGGTTTTTCATAACCTTTTCTTTTTAATGAAGCTAATACTTCATCAGATAAACCTAAATCTTTGAATTCTTCCATTTTTAAATATGTTCTTTTATATATAGATTAGAGTCCATTTATAAAACATTGCTAATTTTAACTAAGAATTATTTTTTATTAACTTTCTTCTTAACATTCTTTTTCTTTTTAGCTTTCTTCTCACCTGGCTTCTTAACAACCGGATTAGTAGTGTCAACTTTACCTTCTTTAATGTTCATTAAGGTTTGACATTTAGGATAATTATTACAACCTAGAAATTCCCCATAAAAACTTTTTCTTAATTTCATTTGTCCTTCCTTACAAGTTGGACAACTCATTCCTTCTTCAGAATATTTCTTTTCAGTATTTTCTTCCTTCTTGTGAACTTGTAAAGCTACTTTTCTTTTAGCACGACCAGTACCTGCTTCAACAATAGGTAACCCATTTTCATCAAGTTCGCCAGTGAATTTAATTTTTCCAGTTTTAGGAATGTTAATGATAGTTTTACAATCAGGGTACTTATCACAACCAACAAATCTACCAAATCTACCACGTCTTACCATCAATCTTCCTTCTTTACATTTTGGACATTGACCCATATAATTAGCTATATCTTGCGTTTCCCGTACAGATTTTAGAATTTCAGTACCGATATCTTTTTCCTTCTTCTTGAAATCCCCTAATAATTTTGTTAAAAACTTTTTTGCTTTATCTAAAACATTTTCTTGTTTTTCTTTACCTTGACGAATTTTTTCCATATCTTCTTCAAAATCAGCAGTTAATTTCTCATCTACAATAGTTGGTGCAAACTTTTCTAAAATTGAAACGGTTTCCATACCTAATTTAGTTACAGTTATTTTAACACCATCAACATAACCTCGTTGGAATAATCTTTCAAGGATGTCTGCTCTAGTTGCTTTAGTACCTAAATTTCTTTTTTCTAATTCTCTAATTATTGAACTTTGATTAAACCGCTTAGGAGGTTGAGTTTCTTTATCATGTTTTTCAATTTTCTTAATGTTAACAAATTCTCCCTCTTTCATATCAGGTAAAGTTATTTCTTCAATCTTCAAATATGGTTTATAAAAAATATGCCAATTTTCTTCAAGAGTCCTCGTTCCTTTAACAGCAAACAATTCATTATTAACATCCATTTTAACATTCATCGTTTCTCGTACTGCAGCAATAGCAAAAGTTGCCATAAATCTTTTAACAATTAAATCATAAACTTTCATTTCCCTAGGTTTAAGATCTCCAGGTACCAAACCAGTGGGATATATCGCTGGATGTGCTGGGTCTTCTTTCTTACCATTGTTAGGTTTCAATTCTTTATTTTTCAATAAAAAACCGGCTAATTCTTTATACAGTGGTTGCTTAGATAAGTCAGTTAATATTTTCTTAAAACCCAACTTAGGATCTAATTTTTGGGAAGAAGTTCTAGGATAGGAAGTTACTCCTGCAAGATATAAGCCTTGAGCAAGCGATAAAGTTTCTTTTGGTGTGATTTTAAATTGAGCATAAGATTCAGATTGTAAATCAGTTAAATTAAAAGGAGTAGGTGGGCTTTGATTACGTTTTGTTCTTTTAATTCCAGTAATCTTAGCTTCTTTAGATCCTTCAATATTTTTCAATATATCATCGACTTTATTTTTATCAAAAATTTTGTCAGCAACATGCCAAGCTTCAATTTTTTCTTCACTATAATCTCCATCCAATGAAATTTGCCAGAATGGTTCAGGAACAAAAGACTGAATTTCCCTCTCCCTATCAACCAATAATTTTAATGCTGGTCCTTGTACACGGCCGGCACTCATTACTTTAAATGAACCTGCTGCCTTTACAGAAGCAGTTAATGCCCGTGACATGTTAATCCCATAGAACCAATCTAATTTATGCCTGGTTTCTCCTGCGTAAGCTTGTCCCCAATCTAAATGTTTCATTTTTTCTTCATAAGACTTAACTAAATCTCCTTTAGTTAAAGTTGAGAATTTCATTCGGTTACCATCTTTTTGTTTACAGGCAAAACGAACAACATTAAATCCAATAACTTCACCTTCTACATCATAATCGCAAGCTACTGTAAATTCATCAGCATTCTTAGCTAACTTAGAGATGGTATCTAAATAATCTTTAACATATTTCAAATCTTTAGAATTCTTATAGGAAGCATCCCATTTAATTTCAAAAACAGGGTAATTCCAACCTTTCTTTTCAGACTCAACTAAACCATATAAATGGCCCACGGCAGAAGTTACAATAATCTCTTTACCGTTATGTGTCAATTCATAATAAGAACATTGTTTATTTTTTTTTTGTTTAGGCGCTTTATCAGCTAAAGCTGCAGCTACCTTTTTCGCTGAACTAGGTTTCTCAGTTATAATCAACTCAACCATAGTTTTTCAGAATCTAATAGGTTTTTTAAAAATCTTTGTGTTACACAACTAAAATTTATTTTTTTAAGAATTTCTTAACATCCCTTAACATTGCTGGTCTTTCCTTCTCAATTAACTTCCTATTTTCTCTAATTAATTTTAAAACAAAATAAAGTAAAATAAAAGTAGCTATACTGATCAAAAATACAAAAATTAACATTAAAATAAATATATTCTCAACATTCAGCATAAAAATTAGAACTCTTTTTGTGCTTATAAATTTTACTAAGAAAAGCTTTATATAAAATGATAATAAATCAATCCTTATTAGGGATAGCTAGGCTGGCGCGCTAGTCCTGCGTTGTTACCGTGAATGGACTTCACACGGAGCCGAAGCCCAATGAAGGGTTAGTTTTGTTTCGTTGGTCCTTACTGTCTTTGCTGACAGCTTGTCCTTTGGGACCGCATCTCTCCGAACCGTGTCAGATCCTGACGGAAGCAGCATTAAGGTTTGTTTGTTGGTGTTCAAAGGGT
>CAZRHO010000056.1:0-7047 GCA_964599955.1 uncultured Methanosarcinales archaeon | reverse complement strand
ATCTTCATAATATTCTAAATGTTTAGATGCTTTGATAATTTCTGATGGTCCTTTAGAAGCTCCAATACCGAATGTTACGTTTTTTTCATATGCAATCGGTAAAATAACAAATTTAGAATTATCTTTACTATATTCCTGAGGTAAATTCATCCAATTAGGTTTCATTATTTAAGAGATTAGAACTTTTTTTAAATATATTTCTGATAATTCATTTAAACAAAATATTTATAAACCTATTATCTTTCTTTCTTTCTTATTGAGGTTGATGATGAGAAGAATTGAGTTATATTTATTCATGTTGATAATATTTAGTTTATCAGTTACTGCTACTTTATCTTTGAATTCTAATATTACTGCTGTTGCTAATACTTCATTTTATGGTGAAAGTTCTATGTCTCGTTCAGGTTATGTAGTAAGTGATGCTGGTGACGTAAATAATGATGGCTATAAAGATTTTTTAATATCTGCATATGGATGGGGAATAAGTTGGTCAGGTGTAGGTAAAGTTTATTTAATTCTTGGTAGAGATACAGGTTGGGGTAATAATGCATCAGAAGGTATTAACTTAAGTAATGCTAATGCTAGTTGGTTTGGTGAAGAACGAAGTGATGCTCTTGGTAAGGATTTAAGTGGTATTGGCGATATAAATAATGATGGTTATAGTGATTTCTTAATTGCTTCACAACAACATAGTAGTGCTAAAGGAAAAGTTTATTTGATTCTAGGTAGGGATACAGGATGGAGCAATTATAATCTTACTGAGTCTAATTCATCTAATGCAAGTTGGGAAGGTTATGCAGATAGTGATAATCTTGGTACATTAAGCGGTGCAGGAGACGTTAATGGTGACGGGTATGATGATTTTTTAATGGGTGCTTATGGTGACGATCATCTTGGAAATGGTGCCGGTTCAACTTTTTTAAGGTTTGGTAGTGCAAATAATTATGAATGGAATCTTAAAAACCAAAATATGAATTGGTCTAATGCTTCAAATGCAACTTTTCGTGGTGTTAATGCTTCCGATGCAAGTGGTAGGTATTTAAGTGATGCAGGAGATGTTAACAATGATGGTTACGGCGACTTTTTAATTGGAGCTGCAAGCGCAGGTGATGGTTGGAGTTCAATAGGTAAAATTTATTTGTTCTTAGGAGGATCTAAAATTTATAAATCAGTAAATCTTAGTTTAAGTAGTGCTAATGCTTCTTATTATGGTGAAAGAAGAAACGGTTATTTAGGTGAATCTTTAAGTGGAGTAGGTGATGTAAATAACGATGATTATGATGATTTTATAATTGGCGCTAAAGGTTATGGTATTAATAGTAGTTTAATGGGGCTTTCTATTGGGAAAGCTTATTTAATCCACGGTAAAGCTACTGCTCATTGGAGTACAAACAATAACATAAGTAATAGTTCAAATGCAAGTTGGTATGGTGAAACGGCGTCAAGTAATTTAGGTAAAATGGTTAGCGGCATAGGTGATATCAACAATGATTCTTATGATGATTTTTTAATTGGTGCGCCAGGTTATAGTTCAAGTAAAGGGAAGTCATACCTTATTTATGGAAAAACTAATTCTCTTTGGAGTCTTAATAATAATATTAGTAATTCAACTAACGCTTCATTTCTTGGTTTTGCATCAGGTGATAGTGCAGCAACAGTAAGTGGTGCAGGAGATGTTAATAATGACAATTATACTGATTTTATAATTGGTTCTTATGGGGATGCTTCAGTAGGTTATAGTTCTGGTAAAACTTATTTATTTTTTGGATCTCAAACTGGTGCAAGAAGTTCTTCATCAAGTAGCTCGTCCTCTTCATCAAGTGGTGGCGGTGAAGTTCCCGAGTGGGACGATTATGCAATCTTACTGATTTTAGCTACAGTGATTGGCGGTTTCTTTTCAATGAGAAATAAGGAACAATAATTTTTATAAATTAAATTTATTAAGTAATGCTTCTACTTTTCCTATTTTTTTATTATATGAATTTGGTAAAATAAAATCATAATTCGTTTCATATCTTGCTTGTGTGCTTCTTACTTCTGAGAATATTGGTTCTAATGTTTCTCTATTTACATAACCAGAAAAAATGTTTTTTTTATCAATTTTATTTTCATTATTGTTACCTATATAATCTTGTGTCATTGATTTTAAAGATTCAATTTCATCAAGAAAACCTTCTAATGAAGATTTTTCATTAAATGAATCGTAAACAAATGAGGATTCATCTTTCATATATCTTCTACGGTTAAAATTAGTTCTAGTAAAATTTTTAAAATTGTAAGTTCTTTTTGGATCATTAGAATATTCTATATTGATGTTTGTTCTACGTTCATATTGTGTTGACGGGGCATACAAAAAAGATTTTTCTCCTTCTCTCTCCCAATGGTCAATTAATATTCCTAAGTAATGAAATAAATTGTTGCATATCTCTGTTACGTTTTTAGCAACTTCTTCCCTGGAACCATATTGATGCGTTGCTGCAGTTCTGCTTAAATATTCTTCTAATAAAATGTTTCCTGCCAGTACGCTCCTAATTTCTTCTCCATTATTTTTTATCCTTGATTCTACTATATCTTTTCCATCAACTAAGCTTGTAAAATGATGAAACTCTTTCCCATTTAAAGTAGATATCATGAATACGTCATTTAACGAATTTTCTAATGCAGAAGTAAGTGAAAGTAATTTTATCACTAAATCCTGATCTATTTTATCTTGTTCTCTTGTATACATTTTTATTTTATAATTTCTGTTTCTAATTTTTCTAAATCACAAAATTCAGTACTAAAATTATAAGCGCCAGCGTTAATGAATGTAATTGTATCACCAATTTTTGGTTCATTGAGGTAAACTCTATATCTAAATAAATCCATTGAACAAGGAGTGACTCCTTTAATTACGTATGGTTGGCCTTTATCCTTAGTTAATTCATTTTCGACTTTCAATTTTACTGGGACTATTAGTGCATCTAAATCTGAATTGTAAATTGATGCATTAACAATTAAATTATTTCCGTGGATACCAATTATTTGAGTTTTTAATTTCCCTGCAGGAGCAGCGATAAACCTTCCTGGTTCAATCATTAATTTAATGTTGTATTTATTTATCCATTCTCTAAATTCTATTATTTTCTTTTTAATACTGGGCATGACATTAACATTGGTGTTAGCATATTCAGAAGGTAAACCGCCACCAATATTAATGGATGAAATTTTTTTCAGACTTTCTTCAGTAAGGTAATGTGATAATTCATATTGAATGTTCCATTCAGCCATGTTTTGTGTTTTCCTATGAAAATGGATGCCAAGTTTTATGTCATCTATTTCTTTAATTTTTTTGTTGACCACTTCAGAACTCATTCCAAAAACGAAATATCTTTCTGTTTTCAAAGTGTTTTCTTTCAATTTCATTCTTAGATAAAGTGTTAAGTCTTTTTTTTCTTTATTTTTAATATAACTTAGAAAAGAGTTTAAGTCAGATTCATTATCTACTACGAAATTTTTAATGCCCATGGATAATATTTTTTTTATCAATTCATCGTTCCAAGCTTGTGCTAGGAAAAGAATCTTACTTTTATCTTTTACATTTTTAAGTTCATTAACCAAATGGATGCTGAACATGGATTTCGTTTTTTCTTCTAAAATGGTTGTTACAACGGGATTAGTTTTTGAACTGTAAGAAACGTAGTCACATAACTCTTTAACTTCGTTATATTTTTTTATTAATATTTCTTTTGAAATTATGAATTTTGCTTTTTCCATTATATCTCTGATCTCCATATTTTTTCAAATAAATTTTCATTTTTAAAATGTTGAAAAAAATCTTTTTCACGATATAACTTGCCACCATTTTTAAGAAACCCTAATTCTATTGCTTCAACTTTTCTATGGTTTAAATTTTCATGCATATTTTGCCAGAAATATGGCCCATAATTATCAACTAAAACATCACAATAATCTCTTAAATTCTGATGAATTGAAGCTGCATCTTTCAATTTTTTATTAATTAATGTCACTTTAGATTTATCTAAAATTCTATCACATCTGTTAATTAATATGTCAATTTCATGTAGATGTTTATTTCTTGGAAAAGTTCTTTGAAAGTAATTTAACATTTCTTTCATTAATTCATAATTTCCGGGATCTATCACTATTGGTTTGTTTCTTAATCTTTTATTTTCTGTTAATTTTGGGATGAATTCTCCTAAACCAGCGGCAACTTCAATGTATTGAGCAAATAAGTCTGGTTCATTTGAGATATCTTCTAATGAACTGTGATAACCTCCATACCTACTATTTTCTGATTTTAAATTACGTCCACTAATGTCATACCTGTGGATTCCATTTTTTCTTACAGAAAAATGGAAATGCATTCCTGATATTGGATATTTTACATGTCCTGAATAATGTAATTTATAATTATCTCTTGTTGAATTAATTATTAAATGATTATCTTTAATTATTTTAATTTCGTATTTACTTGATTTCATTCTAATAAGTTATCTTCTTTTAATTCTTCAAGGGCTTTAATCATTGCTAAGGGAAACATGATTGTTACATCTCCGTTAACTGTAGCAATGTCACTGTCATCTTTAACTTTGCCCCAAGATTTAGCCTCGTTAGTTGTAGCGCCAGACATACTTCCTGATGTTTTATGGGCAGTAGTCATGTAAACTGCATAATTAGCTCCTCCGTTAAGTAATGTACAGAGGATAGCATGATGTTTAGAAATGCTACCGCCTAAAGCAATAACTCCTTTCTTATCATCATGGCTGGTGGTGAAGAGGATGTTACCAAAATCTTTTACAACGTCAACAATGAAGTCTGGATTTTTTTGTTGGAAAAGGTATAGGTGGAAACCAAATGCACCATCTGTAATTGCTGGACAAAATATTGGTACTTCGTTTTTAGCAGCTTGGTAAAGAATTGAATTTTCATCATTAAGCATCAAACCTATTTCTCTTAACATGTCAGATACTGCCCATCTTTTTTGTTTTTGATATAATTGATTTAATACTGGGTTAATATAATCTTCAAATTTCATGTATGCTTCATTTTGAATTAATAAGTTGCCTACACGATTAATCCCTTGCTCATGTAATTCTACATCATCGTTATTGAAATTTCCAATTTTGAATATCTCGCCATTAGCTTTCATGATGTCTTCTTCAATTCCACCCACAGTTGTTACAATGACAGAAGGTATTTTTAATTTGATTAATTGCGCGAAGAAACCACGTAACCCTGATGTTACCATGTTGGATGTAAATGTAAGAAATATTTTAGCTCCATTTTTTTTCATTTTTACAATGACTTCAGAAGCTTTAGCTAACTCGATACTTTGATAACCAACATTTCGATATTGGTTCATTAATTCTTTAACTGTTATTCCTTGTTTCCATTGAAAATCTTTAACTTGCATAATAATCACTCCTGATAATTAAATAAACTATAAATTAGAAAGAATTGGATTGAACTTAACTTCCACTTTTACGAACTGAACTCATATTTTTATAAAATTAAGTTTGTTTTTTAAACTTAACTCTGTTTTTTTGATTTTTTTATCATTAAGATTCCTAAAATTATTTGTAATGTTGCCATTGGAAAAACCCATGCAAATAGAAATCCTTCTGTCCATGACATCAATAATGTAATCACAGCAATAATTAGAACTAACCAACCCCAAATTTTTCCTTTGTGAATTCCTTTAGTTGACATTATTTCTTTGACTTCTTTTTTTTTTTTCTTTTTTAATTTTATTTGAGGTAAATTTTTAATTGGTACTTCTGGAAAAAAGGTTGAACTATAATCGCAATCTCCACATTTCGTATTTGTGATACCTCCCCAGGCGATCATATCTTTACTAACGTCTGGGTAAGTATTAATAGAATTACAATTTGGACAGATAGTTGTGTGTGTTTTCATTTTTTTTTAATTAATATTTTCATCTAATAAATTATATACTCTAGAATATAGGTCTGTTTTAAAAAGATTTGCTCAGTTTTATACAAAAATTATATTAAATCTTATCAATTTATGTTCATTTATGTCTATGCAATTGATTCCCATGATGGATTTAGAACTTCTAACTTTTTCTGAGATTAATAGGATCATTTCTAATAATACTTCTTTTGAAGATGTTAACGTAAGGGAGGATCAAATAACCAGATATTTACAAAAGTTTAATGGAAGATTGATAGATGGAAAAAGGAGAGAAGGTTACGTAAGTATGGAAGAATATGTTACTGCTGGTTGTATTTATTCTTTTGCTAAACCTTTATTGAGGATGAACTTTGTAGATAAAGAGGAGAAAATTTTTAGAAAGATTATTGCAGGAAGCCCATATGACTTAGAACATCCCTTAGATCTTTACTTTTGTTCTGCTGAGAATGAAACAACTGATCTTAATTCTCATGAAGTAACTTCTGTTGATGCAAGTGTTAATTTTAAAAGTAATCAAAGTTTTAGAAGTAAAGTTGAAGATGAATTACTAACTTTAAGTCATGAGTTAAATAAATTTTATTCTTTGGAAAAGCATTTTTCTTTTATTGGTTATTTTGATGTTTGTGCTCCTTTGTTTGGTGTTGATTATAAAAAGTTGAGGAAATATTCTGAACTTGATAATGAGTTAAGAATTGATCAGGGACAATTTATGTTAAAAATACCTGATTATTTTTGATAACTATTTCTCAGATGAATTAAGAATAGACCATGGGCAATTTATGTTAAAAACACCCGATTATTTCTAATTATTTTTTAGATAAATTTATAAGCAAATTGGTAAGTGTTGCTGTTAAAATGAAATGGTTAGAAAATTTAGTTGGTGTGATTGCTTTAGTTTATCCTTTATCAGCAATTCCACAAATTATTGAAATTTGGATGAATAAAAATGTTGAAGGTGTTTCTTTACTTACTTGGTCATTATTTTTAGTTTTAACCATCCCTCTCATCATTTACGCTATAGTTCAGAAGGATAGAAAGTTAACTATTATGTGGAGTTTATGGAGTTTAGGTTACGTTGCTATAATTTTAGGACTTATATTATATGGTTAA
>CAZRHO010000055.1:0-7123 GCA_964599955.1 uncultured Methanosarcinales archaeon | reverse complement strand
ATTAATAATTTAATTTTCAATTACAATTGTTGAACCTTTTTCATCACCTATTACAAATAAGTAATTTCTAGCTGTTTCAACATCTTTTCCATCCACGGAATAAGTTGCTTCATTATTTTTTATTTCTTTAAGTGTACCAACTGAACCACCATGTTTTCCCTTAGTTAGGAAAATAGTGGCTCCTTCTTTCAAAGGAAGTACCTCTTTAACTTTTAAGTCTGGTAAGCTTAAAACTACGCTGTCACCAACTTTCGCTCCACCATCAGATAAAATATTTTTACCATCATGTAAATTTAATTGAATTTTATTTTTAACTAAAACTGTTTTTCCAACTATTTTGGATATTTTAATTGAACTCTCTTTTTCGGGTATTTCTTTGACCAAAATTCTTCCTTTTTTATCGAAAATTAAGCGGAAGCTTTTCTTTAAAAGAGGCATACTAATTACATCAAATAACCCTACAATAAACTTTGGATCTTTTCTTCTCTTTCCATCTACTAAAATGTTTTTATTATTCAAAATTTTACGAACCTCATTCATCGTTGAAGCTAATTTCAAATTGTCCCTTAAAATTAAACCTAAAGCTAAACCACTATCCTGGGGATGTCCTCCAGCATTAGGTTTCATGATATATTTGTTATTTTTACGATTGATAACCCATGTCCTAGGTGATGCAATTCTTTTCAAGTGATTCTTCATTCTTTCTTTTCCTCAGTTTTCTTTTCAACTTTTTCTTCTACTTTCTTAGACAATTCAGATTTAACAGCAGGTTTATTTTCTTTACTTGCTGCATTAGATATAGATGATAATTTATTTTTTCTTTTTTTATCATCTAACTTTAAATCTACAATCATTAAATTCGAAGGAACTAAAGGAACCATAACTTTATTCCCATCCTTCTTAACATTTTCAATGCCAGTTACAAAAACTTTTTCATACTTTAAACTGACTCTCTCAACTTTGCCTTCTTTACCTTTAAATTTTCCTCTTAAGATCTTTACTTTATCTCCAGTTTTAACTTGAGTATTTCTTAAACCGTGCTTCTTTCGTAAATCTTTTGATAAAGTAGTATGGACTAATTTCTGTTTAACATGAAGTGGAGAGTTATATCTATACTTACGCTGTTTACGTGGTTGAGTACTACTTTTCCAGGTTGTTGAAAAACTTACTTTTGTCATCTTATTTTAATAATGATATCTAAACCATAATCCTCGCTACTTTTGCTACTGCTGGCCACCTTTCTGCTACTTCTTTAGCAATTGCCCCTTTAAAGATAGTTCCTTTTGGATTTCCTTTAAGATCTTTCAAAACAACTGCAGCATTATCTTCAAATTTAATTCTAGTTCCATCTGGCCTTCTATATTCTTTTCTTTGTCTAACGATAATTGCAGGAACTACTGTTTTTCTCATTTCTAATTTTCCTTTTTTGACTGAAGCCATTACTAAATCTCCAACTCCTGCAGCCGGAATTCTACCTTTTACAGTCTTGTGACCTTTAACAGAAACTATTTTCAGAAGTTTCGCACCTGAATTATCACAAGTTGGAACATATGCCTGTGAAGGTAATGCTCTGGTTATTTTTCCTTTTACTGCTTTCATTTTTTCTATTATGTCTTATTTATTTTCTTCAGTCACTATTTTGATTATAACGTGATTTTTAGTTTTGCTTAGTGGACGAGTCCTTGCCACAACAACTTCTTGACCAACTTGTGCATCAATACAAGCAGGATTATGAACCCTCATACTTGATTTTTTCATAGCATATCTCTCATATTTAGAAATATAAGTTGACTTATTCCATCCAATGGTGGCAGACCTATTGATATCTTTCTTCTCCACTTTCCCATTAAACGTTTCATTTTTTACATTAATTTGGCCATGGAAAGGGCAATTTTTATCTGTACAGGTTTCTTTCGGCGCTACTGCACCTAAAACTTTGTTTTCTGTCATTTTTTTTCTCTTTGATTTTTTGAATTTAACCTTTGATTCTATCTTCCGAACGTTTGACAATTTCTTTACCGTCAATTTGAACCCCGTTCCTTTCGATCACAAACACAATTCCCTTCTTAAACAAAACCTTGATTTTATCGCCACATTCAATTTTCAATGTGAATCTTGTTTCATCAATGATTGTTCCGTTAATGCCAAGGTTAGCTTTGTTCTTTGCTTCAATTATGTTTATTTTTTCCCCAATTAATTCATAGGGATAAATTGGTTTTCTAACCATTTTATTTCAACTTTCATCAAAATTTTACTTTTGAGGATTTTTAAATCATTTCAGTTCTATCGTTTCTTCCGGGAATCCTTCTTCTACCAAGACTGATTTTAATCTTAATTTATGATCCCCTTGTAATTCAATTTGACCGCCCTTAGCAGTTCCACCACAAGCAAATTTTGCCTTTAGTTTCTTTGCTAAATCGCCAATGTTAACTTCAGTTTTGAAACCGGAAACAATAGTATACCTTTTACCAAATTTCCTTCTTTCAATTTTGACCGTGATCTTCTGTTGTTCACGAGCAATTGTTTCACAAACACAAAGGTCTTGTGGTAAGCCGCACTGGTTACATACTACCATTATGCTTCTGACTTTACCTCCGATTCTCTAATTAAGGTTAATATCCTCGCAATGTTTTTTTTAGTTTGTCGCAATTTTCCTGAGTTTGCCGGATTAGCCCCAGTAGCTACTTCTACGTTTAATTTAAGTAGTTCTTTTTTAAACTCTTCCAATCTTATATTCATCTCTTCAACAGACAAATCCCTTAATTCTTTTGTTACTTTCATTTTTCTGATTTTTCTGATTTTTCTGGATCAGATTTTTTATTTAAATGTAATACTTCACTAACCTTATCAGTTACTTTACTTACAACCTCTTCAGCCGCATCAATTACTTCACTTGCAACTTCAGCTACTTTATCTTCAATTTTCTCAGGAATAGTTTTTTCTTCAGAATCTCCTTCAGAAACAACTTTTTTTGTGGTAGTTTCTTTTTCTTCTACGTTAGATTCTAATTTTTCTTTAGCTTGTTTTTTACCTTTGCTTACAACTTCTTTAGCTTTCTTAGTATTATTTTTTTGAGTTGTCTTTTTAGAAGATTTATCCTCTTCTTCGACTGTTTCCATCTCCTCAATTATTTGAACAGGTTCATCTAAAATTTCAATACTGTCAGGTAATATTAAGTCAGAAGGCATAATCGATACCTTAATCCCAATAACTCCGCTTTTCAACAAAGCGCTTTTCTTAGCACTTCTCACTCCCGATATTGCAACATCCCCACATTTCTTTAAATAACCACGGTAGAATCTCCAATTTTTAGCTCTAGATCCCGGTATTTTTCCAGAGATTATTAATTCCACACCTAATGCTCCCGAGGCAATTACATTTTGCATAGTTTTATGACCAACACCTTTAAATCTTGCTGAACCAAACCTTTCCAAGGATGAAGCGATTCTTTCTGCAACAATATTTGCATCTAAAAAGATATCTTTAACTTCATTAATTTCAATTTGTGGATTTTCTAATTTGAATTTTTTCTTCATATCAACAGTTAAAGCCTTTATATTTGAACCCTTAGATCCAACAATTAAACTAGGCCTGCTAGTATAAATTATGATTTTTTCACCTAAAGGAATTTTCTTTAATTTGATCTGTGAGATCCCGACATTCTTGAGTTTATTTTCTATATGTTTTTTGATGTAAAACTCTTTTGTCTTCTGACTTACGAATTCACGTTCAATCATTGTTTCTCACCATCCCTTAAAGTTCCTTTCTTTTGTAATTGTTCATATAAGTTTGATACGTCTTCAACATCTTTCTGTTGTTCTTCCTTCTTATTTAGCTGAGCTGCAGCTTCTTGTGCCTTTTCTAATAATTCTTCTGAAGATAATTCTTTAACGGAGTCTTCTTGTTCTTTTTTAGCCTCACTAATGGGACTTACTCCTAATTTATTTTCTTTGGGAACGGAATTTTCTTGCTTAATTTCTTCCTTGATCTCAGGTTGAGCTTCTTCTACTTTTGTTTCTTCTTGTTTAATCTCAACTTCTGGCTTAATTTCTTCTTTGGATTCAACTTTTGATTTCTCTTCAATAGGGTCATTCTTTTCTTCGACTTTAGGACTTACCTTCTTCTCTTCAGCTTTCTTCTCAACCTTTTGTTGAGTTTTCTTATCTACTTTAGTTTCTTTCTTAGTAACTATTTTCTTATCCTTAGATTTACCAGTTTCAACAACTTCTATTTCTAAATGAGTTCTTTTAGTAGCACTCCTATGTCTTCCACCGGTCATTGGAATTGAAGCCTTATTAGCAATTAATTTTGAAATTTTCAAACTGGAAGTATTTAAACCTTTAACTTGAGCATTAGATTCTACTGAACTAACTAATTTTAAAAATTCTTTAGCTGCTTTTTGAGGATATCTTCCGGCCGCCATTCCACCAACTTTATGGCCAGTATCTCTGTTGAACTTCTTAAAAGGAATAGCTTTCTTTAAATCGACAACATCTTGCAAATATTTCTTAGCAAATGAAGTTGTCTTATACCTTAAAAAACGACTTATCTCAACACAGTGTTTAGTTGAAATTGAAAGATTAGTAGTCTTAGACTTAGCAAAATGTCCTGCATCCAAAGTTTTTTGTTTATTAGTCATTTTATATTTATCTTGCAGATACTGCTTTACTTGATCTTGTTGCACCTACACCTGCTGAACTATGTGAAACCATTTTTCTGGAATGTGCAAATTCTCCCAAAACATGACCTAACATTTCAACAGTAATAATTAATGGAACAAAATCTTTCCCATTGTAAACACGAATAGTTTTACCTATCATTGCAGGAATAATTACCATATTTCTACAATGAGTTTTGATATTCTTTTGATCTTCCTCAATTTTACGAATTAATTTCTTTTGAGCTTCAGTGAAACCTCTCTTAAGAGATCTTCTTCTTCTTGCAGGGATCATTTCTAAAAAAGTAGCCAAATCTAAAGATTTGATTTCTTCTTCATTCTTCCCTTGCCATTTGAATTCTTTTGCCATTTTAATTAACCATTAATTTTATTTTATTTCCTCTTACCTGTTCTCCGTGGAGCAATCTTACCTACCTTTCTTCCAGGAGGTGCACTTCTTGGGGATAATGTAGGCCGACCTTTGATATGTGAACAACCACTACCGAAAGGGTGATCAACTGCGTTCATCGAAATACCACATACTTTTGGATATAACTTATTTTTAGCACGCATTTTCTTATACTTGTTACCTGCTTTCAAGAAAGGTTTATCTGTTCTTCCAGACCCTGCCAACACACCAATTGCTGCTCGACAAGTCCCTAGAAAAATCTTTTCTTTCTTTGATGGTAATAATACACGTACAGTAGTTTCAGTCTTTGCAACTATTTTTGCGGAAGCACCTGAAGTTCTAACTAACTTCCCTCCATCACCTGGACGTAACTCAATATTGTGAACTAAAGTACCTTCAGGAATTGACATTAAAGGTAAAACATTTCCTTTTTGAATCTCTTCCTCTTGACCTAATGAAACTTCATCACCAACTTTAATTCCTTCTGGAGCAAAAGCCAACGATTTTTCCCCAGTTAAGTAGGAAACTTCCATTAATGGGGAGCTATGACCTTGACAATGAACTAAATTTCTGGTGTTTAACCTGACCTTCAAACCTAAAACTAGGTGAAGTGTAGGTTTTTGTCCCACGTCCACGTCGTTGTTGTATTAGTCGCTTACCCATTTTGTATTTTTAAATTTAAATTAATCCTAAATCTGCACTTACATCTGATGCTAAACTTTCAGGACCCAGTTTAACATAAGCTTTTTTAACTCCTTGAAATGAATTTTGAACATTTACTCCAGCTACTTTAACATTAAATAATAATTCAATAGCTTTCTTAACATCTTTTTTAGTAGACCTTGGATGTACAGCAAAAACTAATTTATTATCAAATTCTATCTGTCTAATGCTTTTCTCAGTAGATAATGGATATTTAATAATTTTATAGGGATCGAACTTTTCTTGTGGTTTACTTGTCTTCGCTTTGGATCCAGTTCCTTTCATCGTTTGTTTGTTTTCTGCCATCTTTAATTATTATTACATGAATAAATTATTTTTTTCTAATTCTTCTATTGATTTATCAGTCCATAAAGTCACTCTACCTGGAGCTGCCCCTGGGGCTAACAATTCAGCATTAAGCGCGTTAACTTGGGCTACTTCTACCCCTGGTACATTTTGAACTGCTTTTTCAACTGAGCAATTACCACTCACTACAATTAAAACACTCTTCTTTCTCTTGTACCTTCTTCCACGCATCTTACCTATGCCTGCCCTAATTTTTCTAACTAATGACCTATCTAATTCTTCACCAAAACCTAGTTTTGATAATAAATCTTGCACTTCTTTAGTTTTGTTTAAAGATTCAAAATTTGAATTGATTATAAAAGGATAATTTTCTGGAATTTTATGACCCCTGTCACTCACAACATCTTTATTTATAGTTGCTGAAATTGCAGACCTAATTGCTTTTCTATTTTCTTTTTTATTAATAGACTTCTCAAAGTTCTTTTCTGCTTTTGGAGGATGAGATCTTCGACCTCCAACTGTTTGTGGAGAAAAAGCACCAACCCAATGCATACGAGTTCCTCTTCTTGAATGAATTTTACGATTAACACGACTAATTCCAAAACCATAACAACCACGGTATTTTCTTCTTCTCTTACTTAATTCTGAAGAAGACCTTTTACCAGCTTCAGGATTAGCCCCGTAAGCTTGCCTAGCCGCACTTTGTAATGATAAAACTGCCCTTTTAATTAAATCTGGACGATACTGTTCACTAAACTGAGCAGGTAAGTTCCGTTCACCGGATTTTTTGTTTTGTAAATCAATTATTGATAATTTCATTTTATTGCGAGATTGAAGCTATTTGATATGCTTCCTTTATTCTTTTTTTATTAGACCTAATTGCCGCCGTTAAAAGAACAGTTGCTTTCTTAGGACCGGCAATTGAACCATGAACTAAAAGATAATTATTTTTAATAACGCCATATCTATTAATCCCACCTTTCTGATTAATTACGTTACCATCTTCACCAACTTGTAGGATTTGTTTATTATATTCCGTTCTTAAGTGA
>CAZRHO010000054.1:5428-7157 GCA_964599955.1 uncultured Methanosarcinales archaeon | reverse complement strand
AATTTCACAATTAGCTATTAAAATTCCTTCTTTTTGTAACGGCTGCGGAACATGACTAACAACAGCATGTAAGCTATGTCCAAAATAATTGCCTGCACTTAGTTCTAATATTTTTGAACCGTCCTTGCCTCTATTTTTAAGTACAGCTAAAGCTTTTTTAATTTGTTTTTTAGCTTGTTCATTGTTAAAAATTCCAACTATGCCACACATAACTATGTGTTTCAGAAGCTATTTAAAAAAGTTTACAAGAAATTAATCTAAATGTAATTCTAAAATGTCTTTATCTTTAAGAACGTGTTTTAACATTAAACGTTGCCCTGGATGTTTAGCTGATTTTCCCCATACCCTGGCAAACCTAAATTGTTTAGCAAAATCCTTATGAGTTTTATCACAAACGTTTTTTATTGAAGCACCCTTGAAAATAATCATCGGTTCCTTCATGTCTGCTTCCTTACGTGGTTCTTTCATATAAACTCTGATAAAATCTAATTTCTTAAAAATTAATTCCCTTAGGGTTTTAATGTTCAAACCTTGTTCTGCTGAAATAATGATGTCTGCATTCAGTTCTTTCTTAACCTTGCTAAGCTGTCTTGCATTAGCTAAATCTGATTTAGTTATGCAAGTTAAAGCAGGAACATATTTTTTATTCCCTTCAATACAATCAATGAAATCATCTAAATCTATTGGGCTTCTAATTAAAACATCTGCATTAACTATCTTGAACTGACGTAAAACTCTTTTAATAGTTTCATTATCAATGTCTATGGGTACCGTCTTCCCAACATTTATTCCTCCAAAACCGCGTTTAGTTATATAGACCTCTGGTTTCTTTTTGTTTAATCTAATATTGGCCTCCCATACTTCCCTTAATATTGCTGGGTAATGTTCAGGGTGGTTTACATCTACGGCAATCAAAACTAAATCCGCATTTTGAATAACAGTAAGGACTTCCCTACCTCTACCTTTTCCAGATGCTGCACCACTAACGATCCCTGGAACATCAAGGATCTGAATCTTGGCTTGTTTATATTCCATAACTCCTGGCACTACAGAAAGAGTTGTAAAAGCATAAGCGCCAACTTCTGATTTTGCATCTGTTAATTTATTTAATAAAGTTGATTTTCCAGCTGAAGGGAAACCCAATAAAAGAACTGTTCCATCACCTGATTTACGAACAGAATACCCATGTTCAGACCTTCCAGTTTTCTTAGAAACCCTTGATTCTTGCTTTTGTTTAAGCTGAGCTATCTTAGCCTTAACTATACCAATGTGACCTTGTGTAGCCTTATTGTATTTTGTTTTACGTAACTCTTCCTGCAATTCTTTGATCTGTTTGTTATAATCAACCATGTTTTATTATGAAAACCACATTTATACTTTTAAAATCTTCTTTTTAAATCAGAGATTATTCTTTTTCAGGAAAAACAAGTTTTATAAATGATCCTCAATAATTACTGATTTATGGGGAATGAGACAATTGTAGGGGAAGTAGTTAACACTGCTCAGTCCTATTTTTCTTTAATAATTGAAGGAATTGTTATTGTACTAATTGGTTTTGGAATTGGAATTTTAGCTAAAAAGTTTCTATTGCGAATTTTGAAAGAACTTAATCTGAATAAAATTATGAACAAAGTGGGTGTAAGGTATGACTTGGAAGAAATCGTAAGTTCAATTGTTTCTTACGTAATTTATCTCTTTACAATTGTGATCTTTTTAGACAAATTGGGAA
>CAZRHO010000054.1:0-5392 GCA_964599955.1 uncultured Methanosarcinales archaeon | reverse complement strand
TTTTATATTTATTGGTTGGGGCAATTTTAATGTTGATAATCCTAACTTTTTTAGTTGGTTTGAAAGACGTCATACCTAATTTTGTTGCTTGGTTAATTTTACAAAAGAAAGAAAAAATCAAAGAAGGTAGATACGTCAGAGTAAAAAACATTTCTGGAAGAATTGAAAAAGTTGGTTTCTTAGAAACTATAATCAAAACAGAAAATGGCGACGTTCTTTATGTGCCTAACTCTTTGTTTCTTAAATCTAAATATTGGATGAAAGGATAAATTACCCCTTATGTCCTTAAGAAAAAAAATATGATTAATTATTCAAAGATTCTAATAAGCTAATTATATCCCAAAATTGAGTCCTATGGTAAGATGATAAATCTGAAGAATTTAATTCTTCAAGTTCCAATAATGCTTTTTGTACAGGCAATTCTTCATTTTTACCTTTTAGAATATTAATCACAATGTCTGCTTTTTCTCTGAACTTCTTGTTCAAATCATCTTCTTCTTTAAGCATTTCCAAATGTTCAATTACTTCTTGAAACCTTTCACTCATTTTCTTTATTTTTTTTCATTTCTTCTACAACTTCTTGTTGTAATTTTTCAATGTTTTGTTTAACTTTATTTTCTTGAATAATAATATTTTTAAGACGAATTTCAGCTGATTCTTTTTCTTCAGTTAATTCCTTGTTTAAATCTTCTTTTGAAGAAGATACCATTAATTTCCCAACAATTTTATAAGCTTGATTAGTATTAACTAATTCCTTTATTGCCGAGTCTATTTCTGTTAGTTTTCCTTCTATTTTTTGTTTTTGAACTAAGAAATGATGTAAATTTTGTTGCAATAATTGTAATTGATTTACTTTTTCGGATGTCATTTTGAAAAAATTATAAAAAATTGAAAATTATTAACGGGCTTTAACTTTGTTAACATTTCTACGATCTTTGTAAAGAATTTTTCCACCACAATAAGGACATCTGACCTTAGTAGTAGTATATTCTTCATCTACTTTTTTTCCACAATCAAAACATAAATAATACATTTTTCAACCTTTAAATTTTGTAAGCCTTACCGGCAAATTTAACTTCGCACTTCTGACATTTCCAGATTCCTAAAGCTTGCCTTTTAACATCAGTTTTGTTACAATATGGGCACTTATGTTTAGCTCTTTGCTGGTTCTCAACCATTGCAAACTTCTTCTTAGTTTTCCTTCCATATCGTGCTCCAAATCTTTTTGTTGGCATAATTAAAAATCCTCCAATCATTAAATGATATCTGCTTAAGTTATAATTTTGATGTTATTTTATAATGAAAATGGGGCCGCCCGGATTTGAACCGGGGTCTGATGGTCCCAAACCACCAATGCTGACCAAGCTACACTACGGCCCCTTGTTTCATTTATAAAGTTTTGCTTAATTTTTGCTTAAGTTAGTTTATTTTTTAAAAACCTTGCTATTTACTTTACTTTATTCAAAATAAAGCTTATTTCCAATTAATTTCAATCAAGTTTTTTGGTGCATCAGTTAAAACTCTTACTTTCTCATCAAAAATGACTGTATCTTCAATTCTTAAACCTAATTTTCCAGCTAAATATATCCCTGGTTCAATAGTGAAAGGTACATTTTTCTCAACTTTTGAATTTTTATTTGAAAAAACAGGTTCTTCGTGAACTTCAACCCCTATACCGTGTCCTAAACTATGAATAAAGTTTTTTCCATATTTACCTAAATTTTTTCTTACTTGTTGATCTAGATCTACAAAAGAAATTCCTTCTTTAATAGAATTTATTGCTTCTTTTTGAGCATTTAAAAGTAAATTATAGATCTCTTTATCTTCATCTCTTGCAGTGCCTAAAAATATAATTCTGGTCATATCTGCACAATAATTTTTATATTTTGCTCCGAAGTCCATTAATAAGAAACCTTCACATAATTCTTCATTAGAAGTAAGATGGTGTGGGGTTGCTGCATTCTTACCACATGCTACAATTGTCGGAAAAGCTAACTTTGCCCCTTGTTGTCTGATCTTACTTTCAAGGAACGAAGCTACACCTTGTTCTGTTCTTAAATTCCCTTTAGGTAATTCTTCAACTACTTTGTTAAAAGCTTCAGTTGTAATTTGACAAGCTTTTTCTTGATTTTTTATTTCGGAACTTGTTTTTTCTCTTCTTAGATTGTTAATCTTTTTTGACAAATCTACAAATTCTGCTTTTGGAAACTTTTCTTTGAGGTTTTCTAAATCTTTGACTGTTAGCGAAAATTTATTGATACCTATTTTTTTAATACTCGGTTTAATTTTAGATATTTCAAATATTTCATCTGACCATTTGTGATTTAATTCTGTAAATTTTATCCCTTTGATTTCTGGAGGTTGATCTAATTTTGAAATGAAAACCTTAACCTTGTTAGGAGTTATAGCCATTATTGCATGAGAAAAAAAAGTTTGAGTAAAATATACAATTGAAGGATCAGAACCTATAAAAATAGCTACATTTATACTTTTTTCATCTAAATATTTCTGTAATGTTGAAAGTTTCATTATTTAGAGTATACAGCCGTATTTTAAAAAATTATTCAACAAATAGGCTTATAAACTTTAAAAATATTCTAAAAGCATGAAATCTTGTAAGTTAGCCAACGGCTTAGAAATCATCTATGAAAATAAGAAAAATAATTCTGTAGTGGTACAAGTAATGATTAAAGTTGGCAGTAACAATGAGATGAAAAATGAAAGAGGAATATCTCACTTTTTAGAACATATTTTATTTGAAGGAACTACTAATCGTCCGACTAATCAAGAAATTTCTAATGAAATTGAGAGTATAGGTGGTGAATTTAATGCCTATACAAGCAATGAACGTACTTGTTTTTATATTAAAGTTTTAAAAAAACATTTTTCTAAAGCTGTTGAAATTTTAGCTGACATTCTTCAAAACCCCTTATTCAAAAAAGAACATATTGCTAAAGAAAAAAAGATAGTTCTAAAAGAAATTGATATGGTCCTTGATGAGCCTAGCTACTACCAATGGATTCTTTTACAAAAAAACCTATTCAAAAAACATCCTTGTAAAAATCCAACTTATGGAAAAAGAGAAATAATTAAAAATTTGACAAAAACAAAAGTTAAATCTTTCTTTGAAAAGCATTATCTTCCAAATAACATGGTTATTTCTGTTGTTGGTGATGTTAAAAATTGGAAAAATGAAATCTCAAGTAAATTTATTGGAAAAAAAGGAAAAATAAGTAAAAGAAAAATTATAATTGAACCTTTAGCTAAAAAAAATGAAATTAAAAAAGAAAAAAGAAAAACAGTTAATACTTATTTAGCCCTAGGGTTTAAAGCAGTTCCTCGTTCACATAAAGACACCTTTGTCCTAGAAGTTATTAATGGCATTCTCGGAAGAGGACAAAGTGGCAGAATGTTTAATGAAATTAGGAGTAAAAGAGGTTTGGCTTATGATGTTGGTACTCAAAACATAGGCGAAGTTAGTTTTGGTTATTTTGCAATTTATGCCACCATTAACAGAAAAGACTTATCTTTAGTTAAGAACCTAATTTTAAATGAAATTAAAAAAATAAAAGAAGTTACTAACAAAGATTTAGCTGAATCAAAAACTTTCATTGAAGGAAATTATTTGCTTAGTTTAGAAGAACCACAAAAAATGGCTGATCAAATTTTATATTGGAATCAAATTAGTGAAACAAAGAAGTTAAAAAGTTTCATTTCTAATGTAAAGAAAGTAACAGTTAAAGATGTGAAAAGAGTTATTTCTAAATATTTTAATTACTACACTATGGCTATAGTAGAAGGAAAATAAAAAAAGAGTTTATGTTTATTTTGTTATTTTAAAACTTTGAACTTGTTCTAATAACTTTTTAGCTATCTTATTTTTAGAAAAATGTTGCCTAGTTGGTTCCAATAATTCATTTATTACTTTAGCTACTCCTGACTTTAAGTCTATTGATTTAAGGGAATTTTTTGCAAATGCATTTTCTAATTCTTGATAAGATTTAAATGATAAATTTCCACCATATTTTTCTGGGCGTTCAATGTCTATCTTATCTTTTAATTCAAAAACAATGTATTTTGCATATTCTAATACAGGGTTATCCTCAACTACCCCATCGATGCAATTGGCTTTCTTAAATTTCTTTTGAACTTCCTCTTCTGAATCCGTCATAAATATTGCGCTATTTGGATTTGATTTACTCATTTTCATAGCAATTTTTCTATCGACACCTTCCAATTCTGATTGATTAAATTGTAAGCCTAGCAACATATGATGATGTATTGCCACTGGTTTGTTTTTTCCTATCTTTGGGAATATATCTCTTGCAAGCATGTTAACTTTTCTTTGATCTAAACCTAATTGGGCAATGTCGGCATTTAAATGAATGATATCTGCTGCTTGCATTAACGGATAAAGTATTTGCGAAGCTTTAGAATTATTACCTTCTTCCCTACCCATTATCTGTGAACATCTCATTACCCTTGTAGCCGTAGAGGCCATTGATAATTTCATAACAGTTTCCCAATAACCTGGATTATTTTCATAAAATTCAGAAGCCCAAATAAATTCAACATTTTTAAGATCCATCCCGCAAGATTTCCATACTTCAATCGCATATTTTCCGGTGATTTGAATTTTTTTTAGGTCTCCATTTAATTTGTTATTAAGCATAGCAAAATAATCTGCCACTAAAAATTTAAATTTGACCCCACAAGAAGTTAATTTATTTACATTAATTGCCCTAAGTAATCCTTGAGCTATGTGAATTTGACCAGAAGGTTCGAAGCCATCATAGGCTATTGGTTTCTTTTTTGTTTGAAGTAAATCTATCAAATCCTCCTCAGTAATAATCTCTTCACCTACTTCTTTAATTAAACTAACTTTTTCATGAATATCCATAATTTATCATAATTGAATAGTCTTATAAATATTTAATGGTTTGAAATATACAAGTCTTCTCCTAAATTAAAGGCAAAATATAAATAAAAAAAGTAATAACCGTATATAAAAATGAAAAAAGAACCATCTTTAAATTATTTACAGGAGAAATATCAAAAATGAGCAAGGCAATATTTTTTGATTTTTGGGGAACTTTAGTAGAGAATGGGGTATGGAGTCCAATCAAACAAGTAAAAAACATCTTAAGAATTGATGTTCCTTTCTCAGAATATGTTGTAAGAATGGAAAAAGCAATGATGACTAAAGCTTTTCCTACTTTAAAAGAAGCATTTAAAGCCGTCTGTGAAGAATTTTCTGTCAATTATAACGATAAAATCCTTGATGAACTAATTGGTATGTGGAACAAGAGTTGGATGTTAGCTCATCCTTATGAAGAAGTTGAAGAAGTGTTAAGTGAACTACAAAAAAAATATGATATATATCTTATATCTA
>CAZRHO010000053.1:1378-7224 GCA_964599955.1 uncultured Methanosarcinales archaeon | reverse complement strand
AGAATATCATTTTCACTTTGGAAGCATGGGGACAATTATCTCATAAGGAGATGTTGCAGAAAAGTGCAGATATGATTATTGAAAAAGCTGATGAATTAGCAGCTTTAATTTAAATAAAAAATTAAAATCAAAAATGGTAAAAAGAACAGGTCCAACAAATTATCAAACGCAAACTATTATTGCTGAGATTGAACCAAAAGCTCATGAAAGTAGGTTTTGGAAGAGGATTGTTCAAGATTTAAAAAAACCTACCAGACAAAGGAGAGTAGTTAATGTTTATAAAATTGATAAATTTGCTAAAGAAGGAGAAACAATCATTGTTCCTGGGAAAGTTCTAAGTGTTGGTGAACTAAGTAAAAAAGTTGACGTGGCAGCTTTACAATTTTCTGAAGGTGCAAAGCAGAAAATTTTAGATGCACAAGGTAAAATCCTAACTATTAGTGAATTATTTAAACAAAATCCAGATGGAAAAAAGATTAAAATTTTAGGTTAAATATAATAATAATATTAGAAAAATGAAAATATATAACGGCGAAGGCATGATTTTAGGAAGGCTAGCTACTCATATTGCTAAAGATGCTTTACTAGGTGAAGAAGTAAAAGTAGTTAACTGTGATAAAATCGTGATCAGTGGAAAGAAAGTTAACACTGTAGCTAGTGAGAAACAAAGAAGGGACCGTAAAGGTTACCCATTAAAAAGCGCTAAATTTTCAAGATTACCGGATAGATATGTTCGAAGATCAATTAGAGGCATGCTACCCTGGAAACAAACTAGGGGTAAAGAAGCTTTTAAAAGAATAATGTGCTTCATAGGCGTACCAGCTGGTTTAAAAGGTAAAGAAATGATCAGTTTAGAACGTGCTTCATATAAGAAATTACCAACCTTAAGACATATGACCGTAGGTGAAGTATGTAAAAGTTTAGGTGGAAAAATAGGTACAGTTGAAGAATGAAAAAGAAAACTAATGTAATTCAAACTCAAGGAAAAAGAAAGAGATCAGTAGCTCGTGCTACCTTAAAATCTGGTCAAGGTAAAATTATTGTTAATGGTCAAGCTTTACATAACTTCAGTAATGCTAGTTCTAGATTAAGAGTATCTGAACCTTTAATTTTAGCAGGAGATGTAACTAAAAAAATTAACATTGATGTTAGTGTTAATGGTGGCGGTATTAATGGTCAAGCTGATGCAGCTAGGTTAGCTATAGCTCGTGCTTTAGTACAACATGATAAGAAATTAAAGAAAACTTTTGATGAATATGACAGATTATTATTAGTAGCTGATGTACGTAGAAAAGAAGTTTGTAAACCAAACGATTCTAAAGCTCGTGCTAAGCGACAAAAATCATACAGATAGATTATAATTAAACAAACGGAGATAAAAATAAAAAATGATTATACCAATTCGATGTTTTTCATGTGGAAAACCAGTAGCACACCTTAGAGAAGAATATAATGAAAGAGTTCAAAAAGGAGAAAATGCAGGTAAAGTAATGGATTCCTTAGGTTTAGAAAGATATTGTTGTCGAGGATTATTTATGAGTCACGTTGAATTAATTGACATCGTTGGAGCTTATAAGAAAGCTTAATTTTTTTAAATTCATCTTTCGCTACTTCTTAGTGACAATAAACGAAAAGTTTATAAACTTAAATTCTTATATGATTGAATGGTCATTAAAAATCTTAATAATCGAGTTGTCGTATTTCCAAATAAAGGTAATTTGTTAGTATGTTCTGATTTACATGGAAATAAGGAAGATTATTTACAAATGCTTAATTTATTTGAATCTGAATTGAAGAATTTAGAAGAAACTTATTTATTATTTCTTGGGGACCTTATACATGGTCCTGATGAAAATTCAAAATTTAATTATATTGATGAGTCTGAATTTATTATTGATCACTTCATGAAGATGCAAAAAGTTTATGATGGTAAAATTTTTAGTTTATTAGGGAATCATGAGCATGGTCATGTTGGTGGTCCACATACTCCTAAATTTCATCAGGATGAGGTATTGTTTTTAGAAAATTTAATTGGTGAAGATAAAACTAAAAAGTATCATGAATTATTTAATAATTTTCCTTTGTTTGCTATAACGCCAACTGGTGTTTGTTTTTCTCATGGTGCTCCTTCAGCTAATATTAATGAATTAGAAGAAATTATTAATGTTGAATATTCAGGTCATTCAAAAAAAAGCATGTCTTCAATGTTTGATATTAAAGTATTAGATTTACTTTGGCGTAGAGGTTCAAGTGATGATAATGCTAAAAGATTTTTGAATGCAGTTAAATATGGGGAAATTAAAAATAATTTGTTAGTTTATGGCCATGATGTTGTTGAAGAGGGTTATTATAGGGAAGGGCCTCATCATATGATTTTATCTACCTCTTTTCGTGTTGAAAAACCTAATAAGACTTTTTTGAAGATTGATTTGTCAAAGAGTTATTTAAATACTGAAGATCTTCGTGAGAATCATGAGTTATTACACTTATGGGGTATGGATCGTAAAGTTGATTATGCTTTTTTTGATAAATTCTTAGAAAATGATAAATTTGTTGAGGCAGAATCTTTTTTAGATCAAGTGGATGATATATCATATCAACATTCTTTAAATCTGGGAAAATTAAATCTTGCAATTTATGAAAATGAAGGAAGAGTTATTCATTTAAAAAAAGCAATAATCAATTTAGAAAAATCACTTAATATTGAGTATGGTATTGCTGAGACACATTTTTTATTAGGGGAATCATATGAAAAAATAGCTGATTTATCTGAAACAAGAGATGAGAAGCTAGTTTTATATAACCGTTCAATGGGTCATTATAGACAAGTTGATACTTATGCTCCAATAAACTCATTTGATAATTATGGGAAAGATTTTAGAGTTAAGAGAAAAATGGATGATTTGTCTAATTTAACTCAACTTTACTAAAATTTCTTGATCTTTTTAGAATGTACTGTGGTTGAATTCTAATTTTAATCTCTATATGGCTTTATCATTATTTTTCTTTTCAAGTTCCTTCTTAAATTCTTCAATTTGTTTTTTTTCTTTTTCTTCTCTTTTCAATCGTAATTCTTCTTTTCTAGCTTCTTTTTGTTCACGAAATTTTCGTTCTTCTTCATCTTGAAGATATTTTTTCCATTTAATTATAGTGTAATTCACTGGGTTTTTAATTCTCTTACATAATCCATCTGGATTACAGATATCTAAACCTGTATAATATGCATCATTGCTACAATTTGGCGGTAATTTTTTTCCTGCTTGAAAACCAGCCATTTGACCTTTTAAATAAACCTCACGTAAAGGTTCAGGGTTTTTTTCTTGATTCCATTTTTGTAAAAATATTTCAATTTCTGACTTTTTCCAACCTATTTTTCCTAAAAAATTCATGATGCAAAAAATACCTCTCTTCTTACCGTCTTCCATGCCCAATAAAATTTTCTTAATACATGGTGGAAATAATTCTTCTTTAATTGGGCTCTCAATAACTAACTCTTCATATTTCTTTTCATCTTTTATTTTACGTTCTTCTTCTAATTTAACATCAAAATCTAACGCTTGTGTTAACAATCTTCTAGCAGATTCTTTCTCAATATCTTTCTCTAAAAAACCAAAAATTGGCATTAAAACTTTATCTGGGTGGGCCATTTTTTTTTCAAATTGCATAATTTTACTAGGGTCAATTGGTAAACTAACTAATCCTGATTTTTCATGCAAACTATAAGGCATTCTAAACAAGTGTCGAGAGGAAATTAAAACTGTATCTATCTCTAAAAATTTATCAATTTTTAATTTTGGGATTTTATCCCCCATTTTGTTCTGATGGTATTCAATGATTTCATCCATTGATAAATTAACTTTATCTCTTATTGAAGCTAAATTATTATTTTCAAAAGCTAATATTCTCTTAGCTAGTTCTTCTTTAATATTTTCACTTACATAAATTGCGATCTTTTTAGGTGCTTCAGGAAATAAACTAACAATAGAATTTTCGCCAATATTTTTTGGAAATGCTTCCATTGGAACTGCTAAATGAAAACCTTTATTTCCGCTAAACTTACAAGAAACTTCTTTAACACCACAATAAGAAAGAAATTTATATACTAAATCTGCACAAATTCTACTATATTCAAAAACTACACAATCTATATCCAGAACAAGGTCCCATCCTGAACGTAATTCATCTAAATCTTTTTTCCTCAATTCACTGCTTAATTCTAATGGATTATGCCATCTTTCTTCACTAGAATGAAGAGAAGTCATTCCTTTTAGAGCTAATTCTAAAATGTCACGAGGATAAGTTAAGATATCTGGTCTTTTACCAAAAGCTTGATTAAAACGAATACCTATCTCTCTATTTCCTGCAGATGCTAGAATTGCTTCTTGAATTTCCTTACGTTTGTAATATTTTAACGTAATCGCTTTAGTAAGAAATGACATTACTTATTCAGAAAAATAGAACTATATAATCTTTTCTTAGAATTATAACTTAGCAGCTTCTTTCTTAAACTCTTCTGCATTTTTCTTAATAGATTTTAAAGCACTTTGTAAAGCTTTTTTTGGCTCAATACTTTTAGTTTCAACTAAGAATTGTGGTACGCCAACTAATGGATGGTCAATTCTATAAGTAGCAATTTCAACACCTTTAACATTTTGTAAAGCATCTTTTAATAGGTTACAAAATGTATGTGTTTCACCTATTAACTGAAATACTAGCTTATTTTTACTTTCTTCAAGAATTTTAAATTCCATGTTAGTTGAATTGACTTGGTTTGTTTATAAAGGTTTTGGTAAGAATAAGATAAGAACATCATATTTACAAAAGAATTTATTAATTATTTTTTATCAGAAACATTTATTTACCTTAAAATAATTCTTTAGATTAATAAGAGAGGTGTAATATAATTGTCATACTTAATTTTAATCAGGCACGGTGAATCAAGGTGGAATTTAGCTAATAAATTCACTGGTTGGGTAGATGTGCCGTTGAGTGATAAAGGTATTAAGGAAGCAAGGAAAGCTGCTAAAGCACTAGAAGGTATTGATCTTGACGTTACTTTTACTTCTGAATTAGAAAGAGCTCAAGAAACTTTACTAATTATCTTAGCTAAACAACAATATACTGGAATTTTTGTTCATAAAAATAAGAAACAAAAAAGGTGGGAAGAACACTTGATGGGTAAAAAGGAAATTCCAATTTATTCACATGATGATCTTAATGAAAGATATTATGGTAAACTACAAGGCATGGATAAAGAGAAAGCAAGGAAGAAATTTGGTGAAAAAAAAGTCTTTCAATGGAGAAGGAGTTATAATGGTAAACCCCCTAAGGGAGAAAGTTTAGCTGACACTTACAAAAGAACTGTTTCTTATTATAAAAGAAAAATTTTGCCTTACATTAAGAAAAATAAAAATGTTTTAATTTGTGCCCATGGTAATAGTTTAAGAGCTTTAATAAAACATTTAGATGATATTTCTGATGAAGATATTCCTCAATTAAATTTACCAACTGGTCAGGCTATTGTCTATAAGAAGGTAAGAGGGAAATTAATAAGACAAAAACATGTGCATTCTTTCACTAGGCCTTTATGTTGGGATGATCCTAAATGCCATTTAAAATGATTAGAAATGTTTATAAGGTAAAAGAAAATTATCAATATCAATAAAGAAGTGTAAGATGAAAAAAATAATAGTTTTAATTTTAGTTGTATTTTTCTTAGTTGGTTGTCAAACTACGCCAAGTGATGAAGAGGTAGAAAAAGCATTAGCAGAATTGTCTAATGAAGAATTACAAGAATTATCAGAAATGGATTTAGATGAAAGTGATGCTTTAGTTGGAGAAGCAAA
>CAZRHO010000053.1:0-1278 GCA_964599955.1 uncultured Methanosarcinales archaeon | reverse complement strand
AAATAAAACAAAAGAGGAATTTAAATATGAAATTAATACTTAACAAAAAACCAAAAAATGTAACTATTATAGAAGGTTTTCCTGGTTTTGGTTTAATTGGAACTATTGCTACTGAGTTTTTAATGGAACATTTAGAAACTGAAAAGATTGGCTTAGTTGAGATGGAAGAAATACCTGCAATGATTGCAATTCATGACAATAAGGTTGTTGAACCAATTTCATTTCACTACAATAAACAACATAATGTTGTTTTAGTGCATGCTATTAACGTTGGTAAAAATTTAGGTTGGAAATTAGCAGATATGATTACTCAATTAGCAAAAGAATTAAGTGCTAAAGAAATAATTTCTTTAGAAGGTGTTGGTTCACCTAACGCAGAAGGTGGCAGAATTTTTTATTATGCTACTAATAATGGTTCAACTCAAAAGAAATTAGCTAATGTTGCTAAACCCTTGAATGAAGGTATTATTGTCGGTGTAACTGGTGCTTTATTAGCTAGGAGTACTTCAACTCCGCTTTTAGCTTTGTTTGCTGAAGCGCGAGGAAATCTTCCTGATAGCAAAGCTGCAGCACATATAATTGAAGCATTAGATTCTTATACTGGGTTAGATATAGATCCAAAACCTCTATTGAAACAAGCACAATTATTTGAGAAAAAACTTAAGGGTTTATTGACGAAGAGTAAGAAAGCAGAGCAAGTTCAAAACGATAAACATCTTAGCTATGTTGGTTAATTTTAAATTAATTACCTGGGTTTTTATTTTAATTCTTGATTAAAACTTATAATCAAGGAACTTTTGCTTTTTTCTTGAACATTCTGTTTAAATAAATTTAACTATTCAAAAAATCTAACAAGTTTTAACAATAAAACATGTGGTAAAAAAATGGAAATAAGGTGACTGTAATTTTTAATCAACAATTAAATGAATTATTGCCAAAACGCAACTATTCGAAAATATCGCCTACTTTTTCTTTTAATTCATCGTCCATTTCGGAGATGCTTTTAGTGCCGTATAAGTCCATAGTAGTCTTATAAGATAAATGTCCTAATACTTTCTGAACTACTTCTAAACTAAGGCCTTTGTCTTTCAAAATACGAGCACAACTATGCCTTAGTATATGGGGGTTAATGTTCTTTAAATCAGGATGGGGGTTTTCTAATTGTGCTCTTTTACCTGCTTTAGCAACAACTCTATTAATTTGTGTGGGGGTGATGTGTTCATTTTCGTTTAAACTTGAAACTGCTGGAAACAAATAACCTTGTTTTTTATTATTTAA
>CAZRHO010000052.1:0-7451 GCA_964599955.1 uncultured Methanosarcinales archaeon | reverse complement strand
TTAGTTGTAAATCATCATCTAATCCTTCTTTTGGTTTAATATGAAAATCATCTACCTTTTTAATAGCAGCTGCGGCATGAAGGTTAGTTATCTTTCGTGAACTTCTTTCTTCAGCTAAATTTCCTGCTTCTTTCATTAAGTAAAGACCAACACGAACATCATTGGTAACAGTCGCTTTTTCCACTACTTCTTGAAAAGCTTCTTCTTCCCAACAATTTTGTACAAAAGCATATTCTCTTCTCTGTCTTAAAATGCTAGAAACCTCTGATTGATTATAAGGTCGAAAGTATAAGAATTCAGGACCCAACCTACTCCTTATCCTCTCATCCATTTCCAAATAACTATCACGATAATTAGTAATTAAAAAGATAGATTTACGATAAATATCTTCTAGGATGGTGTACAAAAAATCCATATCTTCTAATTTATCTATCTCATCAAAGATGAAAACCACGCTTGACTTATTTAATTTATTTTTTATTAATTCAAATAGATCTGAAGTTTTCTTATTAACTAAAAATTTATGACCTAAGTCTTCACAAATCCTGTGGAATACTTTAAATGTTGTATTTTCTTTCCAACAATTGATATAAATTGGAATGATTTCATCTGTTTCTTCTTCCAACTCGCGAATAACTCTTTTACAAGCAGTGGTTTTACCTATCCCAGGAGCACCGTATACAAACAAATTTCTTCCATTATGTCCTTGTAATAATGGTCTAATAGAAGTAGCAAACCTTGTTTGTTCATTTTCGCGATGTTTCAACAACTTTGGTTGAAAATCATAATCTAGCACCACAGTATCTCTAAATAAAGTCTCACCACCTCTTAACATCTCTTTGAATAAGGACATAAATTCCAAGAATAAAGAGTCATTTATAATAATTATTAAGATTTGGAAGAATATATCCCTTAATTCATGATTTCTTTCCTAATTCCGTGATACCAAACATATAAGGCCAAAGTACCTTTGGAATCTTAACCGTACCTTTTTTAGTTTGAAAATTTTCTAAAATCGCCACCATAATTCTAGAGGTAGCTAAAGCAGTATTATTTAAAGTGTGTAAAACCTCACGTCCATCTTTATTATACGTAACTTTAATACCTAATTTTCTCGCTTGATAATCGGTACAATTACTTAAAGACATAACTTCTCCATAACATTCAGTAGTTGGACGCCAGACTTCTAAATCATAACTACGACTTTTCCAAGGTGATAAATCACCAACACAGATTTCAATTACCCGATAAGGTAATTCTAAAGATTTTAGAATCTCTTCTGAATTTTTTAACAATTCTTCAAATAATTTTTCACTATCGTCTGGCTTACAAAAAATAAATTGTTCAACTTTATTAAATTGATGAGTTCTCCACAAACCTTTCTCATTAATACCATGAGCTCCTACTTCTTTCCTAAAGCACATACTATAAGAAAAATATTTTTTTGGTAATTCATTTTCAGAGATTACTTCTTGAGCATGCATGCCCAACAATGCATGTTCACTTGTACCAATTAAAGCCAAATCAGTGTTTTCAATAGAATAAATTGTCTGAGCTAACTCATCCACATTAACTGCTGCACTTAAAATATCTTTTCTTAACATCAAAGGTGGTTCAATATAGTTGTAACCCTTGCCATGCATAAATTCTGTTGCAAAACGAATTAATGCTTGACTTAATAAAGCCAATTCGCCTTTTAAAAAATAAAAACCGTGGCCTGAAGTTATTGCTGATCCCTCAAAACTAGCTAAATTCAATTCTTCAGTTAATTCAACATGGTTTTTAATAGAAAAATTAAATTTAAGTTTCTTTCCCCTAACTTTAATTTCTACATTATCATGATCGTCTTTACCCGGAGGTACCTTATCATGTACAATGTTACCAATAGAATTCAAAAATCCATTCCTCTTAATCAACAATTGGTTTGATTTCTCTTCACGTCTCTTAATTTCTTCAACTACCGATTTCATTTCTTTAATCTTATTCCTAGCAGTTTTTTCATCATTAGATTTCTTAGCTTGATTAATTTCCTGAGAAACAACATTTCTTGTATGTTTAAGTGATTCTACTTTTTTCAACTCTTTTTTCCATTTTTGATCTTGCTTTAAAACTTCATCAATTACAGAAACATCTTTTCCTCTCCTCTTTTCTGACCTCTTAACTAAATCTGGTTGTTTACGTAATAAATTAATATCTAACATTGACAATATGAATCTATCTTATTTTTATAAACGTTTCCCCCTATTGAAAAGCAAAATTATATAAACTAAAAAGATAGTCTTCAATACTTAATTAAAAGAGGAAGATGAAAAAAAAACAACCCATAGTAGTTTTAGTATTGATAATATTAACCCTAGCTATTTCTGTTTCAAGTCAACAAGATTCGGGACACACCTGTGTAAACAAATTAAACTGTTTACAGAAATTATCTGGAGAAGGTTACAGTGCCAACCAAATATCTTGTATCCAGAGTAAATGTATGGTTACACCTTTAAATGAAAGTGAAGGTTATGAACCAGAAAATAATGAAGAGATTCTAGAGGGAGATGTCCTTACTGAAGAACCCCCGCTTGAAAACCAAGAACCTATTCAAACTATTGAGATTAACAATTTAAAGAGCGAAGTTGCCAAATTAAAAACAGAAATTTCAACAATTAAAGGTTCAATTCAAACACAGTCAGGCAGTACAACAATTTTGAAAAATGATGTAAATGTAGTTAAAAACCAAGTTAAACAGATTGAAAGTCAATTAACCACAATTAACAACCAATTAAGTAATAGTTTAAATCAAATTCAAAATAGTGTTTCTGGTGTTTCAACCGGCTTAGCAGCATTACAAGAAGAAGTTAACTCAACACAAACTGGGTTAACAAGTTTAGAGGAAGATTTAGAGACTAGAAAATCTAGGACAATTCTTTTGTTTTTCTTAGTTATCTTAGCAGTTGCAGGAGGGACTGTCTATTTTATTTACCGAAAGAAAAGACCAACTAAAATAAAACAAACACAGCCAGACATCATTAATTACATTACGGGACATATTAAACAAGGAATTAAATTTCCTGAAATTAAAAACAAATTATTGCAAGCCGGCTGGTCAAGTTCTGACATAGATGCGGCTTATCAAAAAACCATGAAACATAATTATCAAAAATATCTTAAAAAAAATAAAAGTTCAACAAGAAAAACAACGGTTGTTACACCGACAAAAAAAAAAGCTTTTGATCCGAAAAAAGGCATAGCTATTGCAGTTATTAGTGTATTATTGATGGTAGGGGTTTTATTAGTTTTAAAAGAAGCCACAGGTAAAGCAATTCACATCCAAGAATCTTTTGCTCACGATGAAATCTATGAATGTACACCCCCGCACATTGTATCACCAGAAGGAGGATGCTGCTTAGACAATAGAACTTTTACTAATGAAGCCTGTGAATCTAATCAACATTGTATAGACCTTGTTTATCCCGAAGAGATCACACTAAAAATAGAAGATGTTTCGCCTAATGTTAAAAAATCTTGCATATCGACAGTTTGTGTAATTGAAGGAATAGGCAACGATAAATGTGATACAGAAGAAGAATATGAAATAGAAAAAGTAGAAGTAAGTGCAGAAATTTGTGATGACCATAATCAATGCACCATAGGTAAAATTTGTCTTAATAATCAATGTACGACCATTGAAGAACAATATAACACAGATTGTCAAGGAAGAAAATGTAATCTCAACCAGATTCAAATTAGTACCAGTGACAATGAAATGTTAACTCTAGCACCAGGCAAAGGCGGTTATACGGCAGCAGGAGCAGTAGATTGGACAATAGAACCAATTCCAAATTATTGTGAAGGGGAGGAGATTAAATTACCAATAGAAATTGAAAAGAAAGGCATGGTTTGTTATAGCCAATCTGGAGAAAAAATTTCTTGTAATCAACAAACCGATTTAGTTTGTATAAATGACAATGATTGTCAGGAATGCTCAAATTTATACAATACAGCCTGTAAATGTACAGCAAATATTTGTGAATTAAATGTAATTTCCACTAAAAAAATAGAAATATTAAAAAGAGAAATAATTATGTTAAATATTGGTCAAACAAGCCAACCAATAACACACCCTAGCCCAGGGATCAATCGACAATTAAATGATTTTACACTTACTTTAAACAATGCTAATGAATTTTGTTTTGGCTAATTCAAATTATAGAATTAATAACAAAAATTAAATAATCAACTTAATTTTTCTACTTATGACTTTCATTCGCATTAAAAAAATTAATAACAATAATTATGCTTATTTAGTTGAAACACAAAGTACATCTAAAGGACCAAGACAAAAAGTCAAGCAATATTTAGGAAAAGTATTTGAATTAGAATTAAATAACCAAACAGATATAAAATCAAGATTAGAAAATAAAAATAAAAAATTTTTCCTACGATCATTAATTTTAAATGAAATTTCGACATTAGATTTCGAAGCAAACAAAATAATATCTTTCTGTTCAAATAAATTTACCATTACCAATAAAAAGAATAAAAAAGAAGCCATTATAAAATTAAATGACGGATATTTATCCAGTTTTACTTTACAAAGATTATTAAATTTTAAAAAAACAAACAACCTTAATCAAGATGCGATCTCATTAGCAAAATATTTTTTAGAAGCAGGAATTAACATCTCAAAAGAAAATTTCGTTAAATTTTATCAATTATTGTAGAAATCAAACACGCATAGAAATTCTTAAAAATGAAAATGGGAGGGCCCCCAAATGAGGGGTGAGGGTGGTAGAATACCAGGAGGCCCAAATGATCTTAATCGATCACCTCTTTTTCCCTATAGCTAGTAAAAGCAAACAGATATATAAATGTTACTATTCTGTATACTGGTTGTTTAAAAACGACAAAGACTACTTTACGGTAACTAATTTAGTCGAAATTTCAACTGGATTTTTATATTATTGAAAACAACAATAATAAAATGACTAAATGTAATGATTATAAATCTCATTATTGCTTAAATGCATGTTGTTATATTGCAAGAAAAGAAGTTAAAGAATGGGAAATTGATGAAATTGGTTTAGAAAATATAATTCAAAGAGGAGATAAATATCTTCTAAAAAACAATCCAGAAACAGGAGCGTGTGTTCTTTTAAATGAAGAAAAAGGTCTTTGTACTATTTATGAAAAAAGACCTGTAGTTTGTGCAATATATTCCTGTCAGGGAGATACAAGCATCCAATATAGGGCACAAGAAATAGCATTCATGAGAAAAAAGAAAAATTCTAAAGATAAAGATGACTTATCAGGATCATAAGTAAATTAATAATTAACATCAGTAAAGAATTAATTTATTTTGCAAAAAAATCTTTAATCCTTTTCTGATAATCTTTAGTAACAATTAAACCTTCTCTTGGTAAACAAGAAAAATAATTTTGCCAAGAAAACCTTTCATCTAAATAAACTACAACTCCTCGGTCATTCTCTGAACGAATACATCTTCCTGCACTTTGAATACATTTAGACATTGCCGGATAAAGATAACCGTAATCCCAACCTTTGTTAAATTTTTGATCATAATATTTAATGATTTCTTGAGTTTTCAAATCAGGTCGGGCTAAAGGCAAACCTATTACAACAACTCCATTTAATAAATCTCCTGGAAAATCTACTCCCTCTGCAAAATTAGCTCCAGTAACCCCCAACAAAACACCACCTATTCCCTTAGCACATTTAAATTCATTCAAAAAATCTTCTTTCTCTTCCTTAGACATATCTCTCTTTTCCCAAAATATTTTCTTTTCTAATTCCAAACCATCAAAATTAAAATATTCACCTATCTGATCCCTTAAATAATAAGAAGGAAAAAATAAAGCAACATTTCCTGGAATTAAAGAAGAAATTTTTTGACAAATCTCTGAAATCTTCCGATACATTGCTTCACCACGTAAATTATATTTAGTACTTGTTTGTGGAACTACCATTGATAACTTATTTTCAGAAGGAAAAGGACTAATATATTCTTTCTCTATTTTTCTCTCGATTCCCAACAAATCAGAATACATTAAGGTGGGTTTAAGTGTCCCACTCATAACCACACCTGAATTAACTTGAGAAAATACATTTTTAGTAGCTAAAGATGGATCTAAGCAAGAATAACGTAAAGTTAAAATAGGCCCATATTTTGATTGTTGTTCAGTTATATAACGAAGATAACCATTATTTTCTCCCAACCAAGAATCTAAAAAAGTAGCTATCCCACCCAAATAACTTTTTCTTTGTTTTTTACGTATTTCATCAGCCGCCAGTTCTAATTCACTAATAAATTGTTCATAATCAACTACCGCTTTAACTTTCCTTACAAAAGTATCTCTATCAATTACTTTTTCTCTATTCCTCCCGTCATCATTAAAATTGGCAATTTCATTTAAAATTCTCATTAATTCCTGTAACCAAAAAATCATTCCGCTATACCTAAACTTTTTTGCTTCCATTATTGAATTTTTGATCATGATACTACTAAGATTATTACTAAGCATATCAGTTACCCTTGAATGTAAATTATGTCCTTCATCAACAACCAAAATTACGTCGCTCATTTCTAATTCTAACTTATTAAATAAAGTTCCTTGTACAAAAGGATTAAATAAATAATAATAATCACCTATTAAAACGTCTGCTTCTTTTGCCATCGCTAAAGCTAATTCATAACTACACATCTTATTCTCTTGCCCAAAAGAAATTAGTTCCTCATTATGTAAACAACTTCTCTTTTTTAATTCACCAAGCTTAGCTTTGGCATCAACACTTAATCCTTTTTTAGTTTTAACATTATTATAAAATTCACACTCTCCCTTCTGCACAATAGTTTTACAAAAATCATTAAAATCACTGCCAAATAAATTTGAAATTTCTTGATTGCACATCCATCTTTTACCAATAAGGTCAACGCAAGTTATTTCTTCTCCAGTTTTCTTTCTTATTAAATTTAAAGTGTTAACCGCAATTTGGTGTTGTGTATGCCGGTTAGTTAAAAAAAAAACTTTTTTACCGCTATCTTTTGCATGTTGAATTGCTACTGACAACACACTTGCCGTTTTACCAAGCCCGGTGGGCGCATGAGCTAAAAGAATTTTCCCTTCAGAAAAAGATTTCTCCAAATCAACAATTAAGTCAACCTGTCCTTTTCTTATTGATTCATGTGGGAAAAAACCCATAACCTTTTCAGAAACCATCTTGAAATAAAATAATGAATTATTTAAAAGCATTTACTTTATTTACAAGTTATTTTTAATATAAAAGCAAACAATAAAAAATTAACCACAACATTTAAATACATTCCTGGACCTAAATATTCTAGTCAATAAATGTTTAAATATAACTATTTAACCCGTTAAGTTAAAAGAGAGGGTGAGGATAGTTTGGGGGTGCCAAATTGAATAGAAGCAAAGCTATCTTTG
>CAZRHO010000051.1:0-7589 GCA_964599955.1 uncultured Methanosarcinales archaeon | reverse complement strand
GGTAGAAGTAAAAAGCAAAAGAAGATTTATAGGCCTTTAGTTTTAGGCGTAGTTCTTGCCAATTGTTTAATGTTTATTAGAATCTTAATTGAAGTCTTTGTTTTAAATAGGGAATTATTTTATCAAATGTTAATACCAATGCTTAGTTTAGCCCTAATTAGTGTAATATTTTCTTATTTCTTCTGGGAAAAATCTAAAAAAATTAAAGGAAAAATTGAATTATCTTCACCATTTACTTTAACTCCTGCATTAAAATTTGGTGCTTTCTTTGCAGTAATTTTAGCACTAGTTAAATTAGCTGACGTTTATTTATCTTCAAAAGGAGTTTATTTGGTTAGTTTAATCTCAGGGTTTGCTGATGTAGATGCAATTACAGTTAGTTTGTCACAGTTAGGAGGGAAATCTTTAACGATGGACATTGCTAGGAATGGGATTGTGATTGCTGCATTAACAAATGTGGCTGTTAAAGGAGGAATTGCTTATTGGTTTGGTGGAAAAGAATTTGGTAGAATTGTGTTAAGTTTATTTGTAACTCTAATTATAATTGGAATTGGTTTTATGTTTTTGTTATAAAATAAGAATAATTTTAAAATTAAAAATCAAAATAATTGTACTTTTGGTTCTTCATCATCTTTTTCTTGATTTTGTTTACTTTTAGCTAAATTCAATAAAGAAGTGAAATCGGGAGGCGTATCAGCTACTTCTTTTTTTGGTTCAGGATTAGAAAACATACTCATTGGCACTACCTGTTCTTGATTTGATTCTGAATTTGCTGTTAATTCTTCTGATTGGACAGGTGTAGTAAGTTGTTCAGGAGTATTACTTTCAAACATGCTCATCATATTGGTTGTGTCTACACTAACTGATTTAGTAACAGAAGATTGATCTTTACTTTGAATAATGTTTGAAAGAATGTTTAAGATCTGTTTAATATCTTCATGACTGTCTTCTTTAGTATCTATAGTAATTCTCATCTTATCACCAGATAAAAGAAATAATTTAAAGTATAAAAAACTTACTTTATATTTTTTAAGTTTACCTTATGCTTTTTTTGTTTTCCCCGCAAGGTTTATAATGTACAAATAATTATTACTATCATTATTATTATTAAAAGAGGTGTACTAATATGGTTAAAAAATCTAAATCAAATTCTCCGCAACATAGTCATTATATTGCAATTGTAGCTGTAGTGGCAGTTGTGGCAGTAGTAATTTTAGTTATGAATAGTATGAAAACTTCTACGCCAGTTGAAGATATGGTAATGGAAGAAGTTGTAGAAGAAGGAGCTTTAGCTGGTAAAGGTTGGAGTCAGAAAGGATTAAAAAAAACTAATCTACCTATTGCTTCTGCAGATAATGAAATTAAGAAAAAATTTGCTTCTAAATTAGATGGAGCGAAAATTAAAACTTTTAAAAAAGTAGATAAGCCATCTACAAACCAACAACAACTTGAAACAACAAGCCAGGGCTTATCTTCAACTGATGTGGAATCTCGTCTTTATGTTATCCTTGAGAGTGGAGAATTGCGTGTGGGAACAACTGGAGATTGGAACCCTATGACAATGATTGATCCCATTAATCAGGAACGTTCAGGTTTTGATATAGACATAGTAAATCAACTAGCAGAAGACATGGGGGTAGAGATAGTTTTTGTTCCTACTACTTGGAAGACGTTTGTCAGTGGAATAATCGCAGATGCGTACGACATAAGTACTAGTGCTTCATTAAGTCCAAAAAGAGCTTTAGTAGCTGGTTATTCTGATTCATACTTTGCAGTTGAAGATGTTCCACTGATGCTGAATAGTAACAATGGTATATACAATAGTTGGGAAGATCTTAACAACCCTGATATCACCGTGGCAGTGACGACGGGTACAGTACAGGAGAAACGGGCAGAAGTGCTTTTTGATCAAGCCAATATTATAAAGGTCTCTGCTCCAGCGAGAGATTATCAAGAAGTTTTGGCAGAGAGAGCAGACATTTCTATGAATAGTAATCTTGAAGCTGCTTATCTAATTAAGAATTATCCGCAACTGATGCTCGTACCGGTTAAAGAAGGAAAAAACCCTACGCCGCTCGCGATGTTACTTCCGCAAAGAGATCAGGTATGGATCAATTACGTTAACACTTGGATTACCCTTAAAGCTGAACGTGGCTTCTTCAAAGAACTAGAATCAAAGTGGCTTAAATAATAATATTTCATGAAGCGATTTTTTAAAATTTTTTTTTATTTATCCACTCCCGTACCCAAATCTATTTAAATCATCTTCCAACTCCTAAGTCAAGTAAATGAGCTTAGATCAATTACTTAATGGATCAAAAACTGTAGCCGTTCTGTGTAATCAATGGGGAGATACTGGTAAAGGTAAAATCTGTCATTATATTGCCCCCTGGGCAGATGTTATTGCACGAGGTACTGGCGGGAATAATGCAGGTCATACTATTATCCATGAAGATCAAGAAGTTGTTTTTCATTTAATTCCTTCCGGTATTGTTTATGATTCTGAAGAAAAAATTAATATTATTGGTAACGGGACAGTTATTGACACAGAAGTTTTAGCTGGAGAAATGGATGAATTAGATGCAATGGGTTTAACTTACAATAATTTGCTAGTTAGTGAAGATGCACAGGTCGTTATGCCTTACCATATTGCAAGGGATCAAGCTAAGAACAAATCTTTAAAGAACGGTGGTATTGGTTCTACTGGTAGAGGAATAGGTCCTTGCTATGGTGATAAAATATTACGAAGAGGAGTAATGATTCGTGATTTGTATGACGTAGATAAATTAGTCACAAAGATTAACAAAGCTTTACCTTTCTATGACGAATTTAATTTTTCTGTTGAAGAAATTATTGAGGGTTTACAACCGACAGCGAAAAGAATTAAGCCTTACGTTGCAGATACTATTAATAAAATGCATGGTTTTATGGAAAATGGTAAAAAGATTTTATTAGAAGGAGCTCAAGGTTTATTATTGAGTATTGAATATGGTACTTATCCTTATGTGACATCTTCTGATTGTTCTTTGGCAGGTACAGCCACAGGCGTAGGGTTATCAGCTAGAGATATTGATGTTCCTCTTGGTTTAATTAAATTTCCAGTTATGACAAGGGTGGGCGGTGGTCCATTTCCAACCGAAATAGCAGGAACACAAGGAGATTTATATTGTCGTGATGAAACTAAAGATAAGTTATCCGAATTAGAACGCCATGGTATTGATTATAAGATAGTTGAAGGTAAAATAAAATATGATCACCATCATAAAAAGATTTTAGATATGATGAACTCTCAGCAGCCTCTTGTTAAAGCAGTTGGAATAAGACTTGCAGCAGGAGAATTTGGCGCTACTACTGGCAGACCAAGAAGAGTTGGTTGGGTTGATGCAGTAGCTGCAAAATATGCACGTAATGTAAATGGCCCCCATATGGTCTTAACTAAAGTAGACAGTTTTGCCGATTTACCTGAATTTAATGTTTGTTATGGGTATGAAACAGGTAATCAAATAAATACTAATTTTATTAAGGATAGTTCTCAATTAGCTGAAGTTAATCCAAGGTATAGGTCATATGAAGGTTATCCTCAAATTAATGGAGCTTACAATTATGATCATTTACCTGGAAGTCTCAAACAAGCAGTTGGGGATTTTGAAAGATTTACTAAAGGGAATGTAGTGATGGTTTCAATTGGGCCAAAAAGAGAACAAACACTTACGAAGGTAGCTTAAGATGAATTCTCTTTTTGAATCACAAGCAAGAGATTTGGTTGAAAATTACTTAATTGGTGAAGAAACTAACACTCCAACACAAGATATTCTTGATTCTGGAACTATTCCTAGGTTAAAAGGTTATGTAGTTAAACCAGGTAAAGTATCTGATTCGATATTTGGTGGTTTTGGTTCTTATATAGATAAATCAACTGGATTAACAATAGCTTTTGAAAATCCCTCATTAGTAAACAAAAAAGGTGTTCCAATAAGAATAATGGTTAGGTCACCTAGAATTTCTACTCATGATATCAACCGTGGTTCTATACCATTTAAGGATCAAATATTAGCTTTAAATCATCATCATATGCTTAATTTACTGCAACCTTATTTAGGAAATTCACAATTTTCAGTTGATGGATTTGAGGATACTTCAGTGGTAATTGCTGCTGAAAATTTACAATCATTACAATTTGAAAATGTTTTAAGAGCTTACATGGCTAAAAGTTCAACGGAAACTTCTTTATTTCAACATTATTTAAGAGGAGAAAGATATTTTTGTGGTCATAAATTACCAGAAAGTTTGATTGTCAATGGTAAATTACCTTACGTGATGGATACTCCTTCAACTAAATCTGATGAACATGACGAATCAGTCTCTCCTCTTACTTTATTTGAAAGTGGTATTTGTTCAAGAAGAAATTATAAAGAAATAATAAATAATTCTTTAGTTGCTTTTGGTGTTGTTTCTAATTATCTTAGAAATAGAGGCTTAATTGCTGTAGATACCAAAACTGAACATGGAATTAATTCTAAAGGTAATATTGTAGTACAGGATGAAGTTTGGACATTAGATTCTTCCCGTTTTTGGTTATTAGATGATTATCAAAGACAGATGGAACTTTTGGAAAATGATGAAATTGAAGAAATTAACCCAAAATCTTTTTCTAAAGAGTTTGCAAGAGGTTTTTCGGTAGGAGAAAAAAAGTATACTAATGAACAGCGAATAGAGATTGCTGTTAGGTATATTATAGGTATTCAGCACCTTCTAGGAAGAAAATTTGTTCCAAATATGAAAGGAAGAAATGAACAAGTTATTTACGGATTAGAAAAAGTTGTTGAACAATTAGTAACTTAATTTTTTTCCATTCTCCATAAACCTACATCAACATATTTTACTGGTTTCTTATGAAATTTAAAACTAGATTTAATTGGAAAATCATAGCGCCATAAATCTGTTATTTTAAATTCGTGGTCTCTTGAAATCGCTTCAATGAATTTAGCCGTAGAATATTTGTGCATACTATAAACAATTGGAGCAGATTTGAAAGCTGTTTCTAGAAATCTTTTATCAGCATGTTTATCCTTAGTTCCAAACGGAGGGTTTTGTACCACGATGTCTACTTCTTGATCAAATAAGGTAACATCTTCTATAATAAATTCAGCTTCTCCAATTTCATATTTTTTAAAAATATCATTATAATTTTCAATACAAGTTTGGATTATTTTTTCATCTTTATCAATAAAATAAACTTTCTTTGCTCCAAGTAAGAGAAGCCCAATTCCTATAATTCCCGGGCCACATCCTGCATCTAAAATTATTTTCCCTGCAACTTCACTTTTCATGGCCATATTCCAACCCCAATCAGCTGCAATTTTAGAAGGAGTAATATATTGTTCTAGTTCCCAAGAAGGATTTTCAAATCCTTTTAATTTACTAAGTTCAATTTCTAATTCTTTTTTTGAACGCATAGTTTGATAGAAAAATAAAATTTTATTTAAATGTATATTAAAGAAGGAATGAAAATTATTGGTTCTTCCTTAGATACTTCTTCAAATGAAGTTTTATAAATTAATTTTAACCTGTTGTTATCTAATGTGTCTTCCATGAAAAGTCTTGAATTGAAACCAAATTGAGCACAATACCTGGCACATTTCTTCCCATGTAACATTATTTTATCCTCAGCTTTTATTGAAGATTTAATTATCCCTTCAATCATTTTTTCTTCCATATTAGAATAAGCTATAGATGCAAAATTATTCCCAATTCTTCTTTCAATCGTTCTATGTTCATTATTCTTAGAGTCGTAAGTTATGAAATATGGAATTAAATATATAGTCTCAAAATCAAGTTCTGGTTGACCACTTTTTATAGTTAAATCTATTTGAGGTAAGTTCTTATTTCTATTTCTTAATAAAAAATCTTCTAACCTTTCATTTTTTTCTATTTTTGGAAAAGCTATAATATTATTAAATTTATTAACCATGGAGTAGTGAAAGGCATTCTTTTTTATAAAATTTACCCCTTATTAGGCTAGAATTAAGCAACTTTCCGTTTATTTAAGAACACATCAATATCATTAATTTCTGATTGCATAAGGGATTGAGTGTCAATTAATGCCTTTTCATAATCGGCTAAATATTTATTTAGGGTTAATTTAAAACTTTTAATATTATTGACATTTAAACTTTTAACCATTACTGATAATTGTTTCCACCTTGCTTCTTCTGCTTCAAAATTTGAATAAAGGTCAGAATATTGCGGTATTTGTTTTTTTATATCTTTGATATCATTTATGCAAGATTTAATTTCTTTTTTAAGTAAACCTTTTTTTGAATTATAGTTTAATTTAGTTATTGTTACTGATGTTTTTTTAATTAAACTGATTTTTTGAGTTATGATTTTATTAGTTAAAGAGATTAATTTTTCAGCATATTCTTTTTCGCTTTTCATAGCATCAAGAATGATTAAATTAAATTTAGCAACAGATTTCATTAAATAAAACATTTTATTAAGAATATTTAAATTTAACTATTGTATTCTTTTTGAAAATAAAATGTTTAAATTTTTTCAATCAGAATTTGATTTTGTTTTCACGTCGATAATTTTTAATAAAATTTTCAAAAAAACTTTTGTCGTCGATAAATAAGTTACCTTTTAGAAAAATCAACTATTTAAAAGTCTTTCTAAAAACACTATAACTATTCGAAAGTAATTGTACTTTCCAAAAATCGAAAGCTATTTAAACCAGTAGATAATTACATCTAACAGGGGAGTGGTAGAAAAAAAGTAGGTGTTTATCATCTTGCTTTGATGGATAATATTTAGCTTTAGCTGTGTTGTCTTTTTTGTAATTGAAACAAACTGAACTATAAAAATGAAAGAAAAATTTGACGTGATCAGGAATGCTTTAGAAGAGCATTTATCTGCAATTAATGAGAATACTTCTGAGATCCAGGCAATGTTTGATTATTTACAAGAATTAGAAATAAAAGTGGATAAATTATCGCATAGGTTAGATAACTTACAATTAAATAATGGTGAGGAAATCGATAAACCAATAATTCAACCTTTAGATAATACTGAAAGAAAAGTCTTCTTAGTTCTTTATACCGAAGATATGCCTTTGTCTTCTCATGAATTGGGAATAAAAGCCAGAGTGCCATTGTCCGCAGTTACTGAATGTCTTTCATCAATCACTGAAAAAGGAATACCTCTTTTACGTTCTTTAGTTAACAATCAAATTTATTTCAAATTATCACCCTCCTTTAAAGAAATTCAAGCAAAAGAGAATTTAATTAACCTTTCTTTACAAAGTTTCATGTAACTTTATTATTTAGTGTAAGTTCACATAATTATTTTTGTTTATCATAGGAATAATTAATTTTGTAACAGATGTTTTATAAAGAAATCTTGATTTTTAGTTAATAACGGTGAATTGATGTTATTAAAAAGTTAATAAATTAAAGTAAATTACCTATCAGCAAAATGGTTACATATAATTTAGTGAAATATTGTCGGCTTTGCAATGCTCGGTTCGTTGTTGATAAAAAGTTTTCTAGAACTGTCTATTGTTCTAGTTGTCAAAAAAAATTAAATAAGAA
>CAZRHO010000050.1:0-7676 GCA_964599955.1 uncultured Methanosarcinales archaeon | reverse complement strand
CACCATTGCCATTAGTCTTTTGTAAAATAGACGCAGTGGAATTATAAAGACTAGGTATCTCTTGTAATAAGGATTCAGCAGTATGCGTTTTATTATAATCATAAATTCCACGCCAATTAGTAGCTAACTTACCTTTACTACTTGATAAAAATATCGTATAACTAATATTATATGGTTCGGGCTTTACATCTTTTATAATCGTATGATTAAAATTATTATCAACCGTTAATAAATATCCTTCAGTTTCTACAATATTAAAATCATTACCGTCAGATAAACCACGAACATGAGTCTTTAAAAATTCACCACTAGCATCAGATTTCTCTAAAATAGATAAAGTTGAATTCAAATAAGAAGGTAATTCCTGTAAGAAAGCTTCTGCAGTGTAATTATTATCCAAATAAAAAGAAAGATAATTAGAAGCTAATTTCCCATAAGTATCAGAAACCGGCACATCAAATTGGTAAGTAAATTTACCACAAACCGTATCGTTAGTTAAAGCAACTCCTGCAGAAGTAGTTGCACTGACCGTATAATAACGTTTTAGCTCTTGATTTGCCGTGGAATCAGTCCAATTTGAATCTGTAACATTAAATTGAGTTACCTCCGCACCAATATTACTTAAACTTAAATTTACAATTTGAGAGATGTTAGAAGAATGATAAATAGTATATCTTGTTGATCCAGACACAGAACTCCAAATAAGATCAGCACTAGAATTATCTTGATTTAATGAACAATTTAATTGATCAGGATAAGGTATTGTAGTTGCAGGATTTACATTAAGTTGAAAAGATTCTGTATCTGTTGTTAATCCTTTTCTTTGGCAAAGCACAACCACCGTATAAGGGGAATTAGTTTCCTCCCCTGAACCGGGTGTGAAATTAATCAAACCAGTAGAAGTATTAATAAAAAATGAATTTAAAGTAGGTACGGCTGTACCACCATAAGAATTTGCACCCTGGTCACAACCCAACGTACAATTTACTTGAAAAGAAAACTCAGTACCCACAGTTGCACCTTGATTAGGTATCGAAGAGATACTAGGGTCCCCATAGATACAAAGTGATGCTAAAGAATCAGAAGTAACCTTCCCAGTTATTGTAACTATAAAAAAAAAATTCAATATATTTAATAACATAATGATAACTATAGTCACAACTACAATCTCTTTTAATAACTTCATCTAAGATATAATAAATTTTATCACTATAAATAATTATTCTTTTTTAGAACACATTAACAAAAACACACCATGTGACTTCTTTTGAAAGTTAAAAAAATTATTTATCTTTATAACAAACAAAAATTTTTCCCTTTCTAATTCCTGGATTTGCATCAAGAGGTATGTGCATAGTTAACTTAATATCCTTGATAACATTTGGCTCAATTTCAAATTCTTTTGGATAAATTTTTAGCCAATCACTAAATTTTCCTTCAGACCAAACTCTAACGTCTGCACTCCTTGAATAATTTAGTTTTATTGCTTTTCCTGAAGTCACCCCTGGATCAGTTGATCCAAAATGTAAACTTTCTGTAGAAACATTAAATCCTAGAAAACCTCTACTTCCACCTAACTCCGGGCTTGCCACTTCAATAAAAATATCTTCATAATCTATCCTATCGCATCTGTCTTTATAATTATCAATAATTAAGTATGAAGCAAACAGGGAAATGACAACCAAAATTAAAAGATAATTCCTAATATTTTTATAGTTCATTTTTCTCTTCACTGTATTTTTTTTTTAGGATAACTGTTATTATTATTAACGCAATTAATAAAAACAGAACTACAAAAAAATTTAAATTTATAAAACTTTTGTCTATATCCTCGTCCCCTAATTCTTTTTCGTCCAAATCTATTTTTTCTTTAATAAGTTCTTCAATTATTTTAATCTTAATGTTTTCTTCTTTCATTTGATCCTCGAAGAATAATCTTAGTTTTGCATCATATTCACCTATTGGCAGATCTATACTAGCAATACCACTTAAAGATTTTTCTTCCCATGGCCCTAATGAAGTCGTAACTGTCTGTAAATATTCATCCCCATTTATTTCTAAAACCAAATAAACATTTTTTAATTCATTCCCCCAATTACTTACAACTTTAGCAAAAAACTCAGAATAACCAACATTTAATTTTTTAGTGTGTTCTTTAAGCAAAATGTCTTTAGTTCCTATTTTAAATTTAGTCTTTGCTAACTTTGAATCTCCATCAAAAAAAACATTAGCTTCTGCCCAATAATCACCATAAATCAAATTAGAGGCATCGAAGGAAGCATAAAGATTTGTTGATTCGAGAGATTTTAAAGGTTTCTTATCTGTACTTACAGTACCCAGAACGTCATTATTTAAATCATAAATAGTAACTTCCGATTTAACTTCTTCAATATCCTTATAACTTTTGCTATTTGCATTGACAACAATGCCTAAATTTTCACCTTCATTAACATCACTTATAGATAAACTAGCCAATAAGTCTTTCTCTTGAGAATAAACAACAACGTCAAAATTTAACCTTATTGCAATTTTAGCACCTGCTCCCCCTCCCAATTTTTGGTCGTCACCCTCCTCAATTAAAAGAGTAAAACGATAATCGCCAACTTCTACCATTTCATTAGGAAAAGTTATAATTAAATCAAATTGATTGTTAATTATATCTGAGACGGCAATATATTCAGAAAGGTCACCTAAAATAGTTACGCTATAATCACCTTGTTCACCTACTATTTGGTAAGGGTTAACAATTGTTTTTCCAGGTATAAAAATAATAGGACTTAATTTTTCACCAGCCACACCTAAAGCCAAAATAGAAGGAAGAAATAAAAAAATTAAAATAATTAAATTTAAAAAAAATTTCATTTTAAAAAAAATAAAAAAATAAAAAATGGCTTTATGAAGAAGAACCAGTTGCAGTAAACGTGAAAGTTGCTGTCTTTGCTGATCCTTTAACAGTATCTGTCGGAATACTTATATTTATATCAAACACCCCTGCATCCCTTACATTAGTTGCTTCTAAAGGAAAAGCAGTTGAATTTCCACAAATATAACCTGAAGTTAGAGAACTACCTGTCATTCCTAAGTAAACTCCTTCACTGTGCGCAGCATCTGGTCCAGTCCAAGAACCTCCAGTATGGTTTGAAAAATTCCATCCATTAGTACCATCAGTAAATACTTGATCATTCGTATTACCTAAACAAGAATGTCCTGTGTCTGCAGCACCTTGCTCAGTTGTTTGACCTGCATCAGCATTAGCTTGAACCTTAAATTCAAATTTAGGACTTGTTCCACCAATAAATGTTGCAGCATTACAACTTCCTGAACAAGTAAAGTTAACTGAGACATTTACATTACCGGTATTTTCTAATAAGAAACCTTCTGAAACATTTGCAAAACCAACACAAGATCTACCAGACTGATTATGTTTACCATCTGAATCCATTACACATGGCCAAGCATCCGTTGATCCACCATAATTAGCAGTTGAATTTACATACCCGCTACCAAAAGCAATTGCACTGTCTATTGAAGTTAGTGAAGTAAAAGCACTTATTGTAACTGTACTCGTACCTGATGAAGTTGCTGCACCAGTTACACCAGAAGACACCCCACTTAAATCACTTAACTTACTAACACTTACTACTGTACCAACAACAGTTATTACTAAAGCAACAGCAAGTAAGCCCACTATAGTTTTATTTGAAACCTCACTCATTTTCTTAACACCTCATTATTATTTTTTTAATTATATTTTTTATTATATTTTATTGTTTATCTGTTATTCTTATCGATGCAACACTTTCGGTTGTTACATCAGATAATAAATTTGTAGGTTCACCAATCTGCAATGAAGCAACTCCATGAGTACTCGAAGCAGATGAACTTGGAACCTTAATATTAAGATCATTTTCCAAAGCATCCATATAAACACCAAGACTAACTACACTAACTAAAATAAAAGCAACTAACATTAAAACTACTGCTTTATTAGAAATATCATCATTTTTCTTCCTTGCCATCATTTACCTCCTCCTTTAATTTAAAATCTGATTCTCTTTTATAGAACTTAGATACACATCACTCTTTTATATAAGTTTCGAAAAATAGAAGGAAAGTAAATAAATGAAACAGATTAGAGGGCTAAAGAAAGTGCATTAAACTTTTTTAAAATATTTCATCATAACCCTCGTATTCTTCCCTATGGCGATAACGATAAGTTACATAAATCATAATTATTAGGAACAAGACACAAATAATACCAACTAATAAAAAAACCTTTGAGTCTACAAAAGTTCCATTTTTTCCACTATGAATAGAGTTTCCCATTAAAGCTTCTTCTTTAACATTAACATTATTCTCTGAAATAAATTCTAAATCCTCTTTCGTAACAATTTCTCCTTGAAATGTTTGAGCCTCCATTTTATAAGTATTCCAATAATTAACTATCAGATCAAAAGTATAACTGCCGACAATTTTTCCAGTAGTATCATAATAATCGGAGATCTTATCAACCATCAAGCCACCTAAATTCATTGATTTAGTTCTAAATTCATCAACTTCAGTATCATCCTTTTTAACTACAACATCAACAAAAACATTTTCAATTTCTTTATTCCACTTATTTAAAAGTTCAATCGAATATTTATTGATTTTATTAGCAACAAAATATTTATCAAAGTAAGTTACTTCTATTTCTGGTTCACCCACCAATAAATTCTTAATTACTTCTATCTTTTGATTATCAAAAATAGTTACGGCCCTTACTTCAATTTCACCTTGTTCTAAAAATTTCTTTTCTAATTTTGCTTTTAACAACTTATTCTCTTTTTTATCTAATGATGTTTTTTCAGTCTTTAATACCCTCTCCTGTTGTTTTTTATCATTGATGTAAAATTTAGTTTGAATGGAATTTATTTGTTGCTTCCCTAAGTTATTTATTTCAGATACTAATTCAAAATGGTCTTTCCTTTCTTGAAAATTCAACTTAGATTTAATAAACTTATCAGGGTATGGTCCTCTTATCATTATTTTGTGCTTCATTATTACTTTAGATGAGATAGTTTTAGAACTAACTTCGGGAATATTTTCTTCAATAATGATGCTAGCTATAGATTGACCAGGAGGCACAGAATCAGGAAGATTTACTAAAAAAGCAACCTCTTTTGCATCTGTATCTTCGGCGAAAGCCAACTCTTTTGTTACTAAAGTGATATATTCAGCCATCTCTCCAGCCACAGAAACTTTTGCTAAAAATTCACGGTTTTCATTATTAACTACCCAAAAATTCCCTTCAGAGGTGGACAATTCATCAAAAAGAATTGTAGTTTTAGCTGGTCTAATACCAATAGCCAAAACTAAATTTATTGATAACAAAAGTACAACAACCCAAATTAATTTTTTATTTTCCATCATTCTATGCTAAATGTGACAGTCGATGTCTTTTCCCCAGCTGTTTCATTGGAAGGAATACTTAAATTCAAATCCACTAAAAAATCATCTTTAAAACTCAACCAATTCAAGTTAACAACATGAACGTCAGAACTTGTTTTAGAGAAATTTTGCCAAGTAACCCTAGATAGTGAAGAATTAAAAGCACCTGATTCATTTGCCCTAATCTTAAACATATATGAACTAGAAGGATAATTAATAGCAGTAAACATCCTACTAGCATTAAGAGTAATATTCTGTTTAATATTCCCTGTGTTTTCTCCCCTAAAAGGAAGAGGGTCATTATCAGTGGTATTTAATACACCACTATTATTAACATTGCCAAAACTAACCGAACTAGTTAAAAGAGAAAAAGAAAGATAAGATTGAACTGTAAAATTACCCGCCTCGGAAAAAGCACCATAACCATAACTGTCGTTAGCTGCAACTTTCCAAAAATAATTGGTGTCTACATCTAATACTGTCGATAAGCCATAAGTCGTGTTAACGTCACTTGCATTTACAACACTTGTCACATTAACCTCAGGATTATTAAAAGCAGGATTATCATCAATTATCAAATTATAACTAATTATGTCACCATTATTATCAACAGAATTGTTCCATGCTAAAGTGGGAGTTCTATCTGTCGTAGTAGAACCATTAATTAAAGAGGTCAAGATAGGAACCGTTGGTAAACTGTTACTTGACTGAGATAAAATAGTTACATTATTACTACAACTTATATCGCCATCTTCAGTACCATCATTAAGAGTTACACAAATCTTCCAAACATCATTAACTTCGGTTTCATTGCTAACAATTAAATCCGTATGATTATTAAAGAAGGCATTAACTTGGTTGGAAGACAACGAAAGATTATAAATTTTAATTTCATCTATGGTTCCATTAAAATATTTGTTATTATTCCGATTTCTACCAACAACGTAGTCCCTATATACATTTCCAGCATTTCCCGTAATAAGGTTACTATTAGCTAAATCACCGTTAAAATAAGTAGTCACATGGGAGCCATTATAAGTTGCTACAAGATAAGTCCAATTTGTTGTAACTGTTCCAAAGTCAACAGATTTACTGCTTGACATATACATCCTATAAGTCCCTGGGTCTTCACCATCAACATCTATTTGAAATGAATCACCACCACCACTCCCCCCAAGACGATTATAATTATTTATCATGGTTGAATATTTATTCTGCCCAACAGAAGATGCTTTCACCCATAAACTAACTGAATAATCAGAAGCTGTCCAATCGGAGACATTACTAATAATATAATCATTCACCCCATCAAACTCATATGCGCCTTTACCATCATAACCCGCCGTAGCATTCCAAGTTGCATCCCTGACACTCCCATTATTACCAAATCCAGAATAATCCCAAGCATTATCTATATTTGTACCATTTATTTTCTCAAAAGGCATGTTTAATACAGTAATAGAAGACCCATTTACAAACCAATTTGCAATATCTTTAACAAGGTCATTATCAACATCATTAGTTGACCAATATGCAGTTAAGTTTTGATTAGTATCGTTGTTAGAGATATCAGTAGTATTAAGAATCAAACTAGTTATATTTGGCAAACTGTTTCTAATAGTTAAGTTATTTGTACATTTTATGCTCCCGTCTTCATTACCATCATTAGGAGTAACACAGGCTTTCCAAATTTCGTTAGCTTCAGTTTCTTGACTCAAAAATAACCCAGTTTTATTATTAAAAATAGCAACAATTTGTTCTTTAGATAAAGAACGATTATAAATTTCAACCTCATCTATTGTCCCATTAAAATAATAATAATTCTCGTTAGTGTTTACTTTACCAATAGCTAAACCTGCCGTTGAATCATAAACTCCCGCCCCAGTTAAATTCTTTTCATCAGCAATTTCACCATTAACATACAATTTTACCTTAGAACCATTCCATGTTCCCACTACATATTGCCAAGAATTTGTAGAAAGGGCAGTATTATTAGAAGCCGAAACAGAATCGTCACTAGAATTCTCAACACTAAAAATTATGTTTCCCAAAATTACAAATAAAGAATAAGACCTATTTGTAGTACCAAACCTTTGCCATTTACTAACTATTGCATGATTAGAAGATAAATCTTTAGGATAAACCCAAGCGGCAACAGTTAATTGATTTAATCCAGCATCCAACTCAGAACTATCGCCAATGGCGATATAATCATTACTTCCATTAAACATGTAAGCCCCCTTGCC
>CAZRHO010000049.1:0-7681 GCA_964599955.1 uncultured Methanosarcinales archaeon | reverse complement strand
AGTATAAATAACCTCAATCTGATCTTATTTCTGAACTGCGCAGTTCCTAAAACCAGCTAGATATTCACTATACAAAACTGGTGGCCATAAAAGATCAGTTAGAAAATAAGGTGTTGTTCACGTCCGAAGCATCACCTCAAGACATCACCACAATCCGAAGACTGAAGATCAATCAATTAGTTCAATTCTTCCGTGAACAACGAATAGATAAGAAACCAGGTCACATATAAAACTTCCCTGTAACCAGGAAGTAACAAACAGATTTGGAAAGGGGGGCATATAAAATAAAAAAAATTATGGTTTAAACCAATCCTTAACTCTCTTAGGCCAACCTTGCAACGCTAACAATGCAAGTGGTGCAGCCCAATTTGCCCATCTTTCTACAAAATCCCAAATTGGGTCGCCAGCAATAGGTCTTAATAATGCAGTCCATAAACCCCATACTCCGGCCCAAGCTAATACAATTCTTATTGGATAAAATAAAGCAATTAAAGCAACGATAATATCCATGGTACCAATTAATGGTAATAATGTACTTCCAAGGGATTCTGATAAACCAACGGCTGTAAAATATTTCAACCAACCTTGTTTAACTTGCAAAGCAAAAACACCGTGACCAAGAAAACTACCAAAAACACCTAACCTAAGCAAACCTTCACCAGTTGTAAAATAATTTTTAAATTTCAAGATATCACCTCTTATTCAAGAAATAATGTATGATAATAAAAAGTTATTGGTTAGAAGTCATTTTTTGAAGATATAAATCTAATTTTTTTCTAATATCTCTTTTCAAATCCTTATTAATCTCTAAGGAATTAATTTTCTGATTCCAATCAATTTCAGGCATTTTACTTAAAGTACCAACAAATTTCCTGTCTGCTAGAGTGGCTTGTTCTTCTATTTGTCTAGCTATAGAAGTACCAAATAATTTTAAAGCCTTAAACTTACTAATGGAATTAGAACCAGCATCCAATAAGTAAGATATTCTTTCGATACGATCTTCCCAAATACCACATTGAATATCTAATTTTGGAAAAGCAATTCTTAAATTCGCTATCCACCAAGCTTGCTCTTCCTTTGTAGGAATGGAAGAATTTTCAAAGGGTGTACCTCTTTGTGGGATTAACCCATAAACATGTATTTTACTAATATCATATTTTGTAATGAAATTTTTAAGTAATTTGAAATCTTTTCTTGTCTCACCCATACCTACAATGAAAGTCATAGCTCTATCTAAATCTAATTTTTTAGCATTTTCAAACATAACTTCGTATGGTTTTAATGGTTTAGAAGGACAAACTTTCTTGTGTAGAACTGGATTAATTGTTTCAGTGGAACCAACCACGCCCCTGATGTAGGGTAAATATTTTTCTAACAAAGTTTTAGGTAAGGGACCAACCGACAACCAAATTTTCTCGCTAGTTATTTGATAAATTATTTTCAATAAGAATTCCAACTCATCTGGTTTTAGTACGCCGATACCGCCCGTAAAGAAACCAATGTCCCATCCTAAATGTTTAGCTAGTAAGAATTCTGCCAATATGGAAGCATTGCTACGTTTAGTTTCCTTAGCTACTTTATCTAGTGGCTGAGTACTCATGTAACAAAAAGTACAATCTCCTATGGTACAACCCCAGCTAAAGAAAACTGCTCTTTCGAAAGTAACTTTACTACTGAAATTACTATTGTAAACTTTTTTTGCTTGTTTAATTAAATCTTGCATAGAGATTATTTATTACTATTTATTTATAATATTTAGGTTAATTATATATAAAAATCAATGAAAATCATTATTTATGGATAAAATGGAAATCATGGCTCCCGCTGGAAGTTACGAAGCACTTCAAGCAGCCATCAATGCTGGAGCTAATTCAGTATACTTCGGAATTGAACAATTAAACATGCGAGCGAGAGCTGCCAACAATTTTACCATTGAAGATCTTAAAAAGATAGTAGAAATATGCCAAAATAAAAATGTTAAAACTTACCTTACTTTAAACACTATTATGTATGATCATGATATTAACTTAATGAAAAAAATATGTGATACTGCAAAAGAAGTCGGATTAACTGCTGTAATATGTAGTGATGTGGCAGCGATGTCTTACGCACATTCAATTAATTTAGGAGTACACATTTCAACTCAAGCAAACGTATCTAACATTGAAACTGTAAAATTCTATTCCCAATTCGCGGACGTGGTAGTTCTTGCAAGAGAATTAACACTGCAACAGATTAAAAGGATCACTGAACAAGTAAAAGAACAAAACATTAAAGGACCGAAGGGAGAATTGGTTGAAATTGAAATATTTGTTCATGGTGCTTTATGCGTTGCTATTTCTGGAAAATGTTACATGAGTTTGGCAACATATAACTCTTCAGCTAATAGGGGTGCTTGTTTACAAAATTGTCGTAGATCGTATAAATTAGTTGATGAAGAAACCGGTGATGAGTTAGTAGTGGATAATAAATACATCATGTCACCAAAAGATCTTTGTACGATAGGTTTCATTGACAAAATCTTAGAAACTGGAGTTAAGGTTCTTAAAATTGAAGGGAGGGGTAGATCCCCGGAATATGTTCATACCGTTGTTACTGTTTATAGGGAAGCAGTTGATAGTTTTCTTAACGGAAGTTATGATAAAGATAAAATAGCTCACTGGATAACGGAATTAGAGAAAGTTTTCAATAGAGGGTTCTGGCATGGGGGATATTACTTAGGAAAACAATTAGGTGAATGGTCTGGGGTTTATGGTTCTAAAGCAACTAAGGAGAAAATTTATCTTGGTAGAGCTAAGAATTATTTCACACAACCAAAGATTGGAGAATTTCATCTTGAGACTGGAGAAATTAACGAGGGTGATGAAATTATAATAACCGGTCCAACCACTGGAGTTATTCAAACAACAGTTGGAAGTATTTTTGTTAATGAAAAAAAGACAGATTCTGCAGTAAAAGGGCAGGAAGTCACCATTCCAATTGAAAATAAAATAAGAGCTAATGATAAATTGTTTAAAGTTATTGACGTAGCATAATTTCATTCTAAAAAATGGAAACTGACAAAATTGGAAATTTAAGGAAAAAGATTGATAGATTAGATTTAGAATTAATTAAAGTAATAGATAAAAGACAAAAAATAGCAAATGAAATTGTTAAAATTAAAATTAAAAATGAAATTCCAATTGAAGACCTTAAAAGAGAAAAGGAAATAATTAACCAATTATCAAAAAAAAGTAAATTATCAAATGAATTCATTGAAGATATCTTCCAAGTGATATTTAAAAAATCTAAAAAATAAAAATGCCGAAAATTGTTCATTATCGAAAAAAATGTATTGGGTGTAATTCTTGTGTAGAACAAGCTCCAAATTATTGGAAAATCTCAGAGGAAGATGGCAAATCAAATTTACTTCATTCTGAGAAAAAGAGAGAATGTTTCGTATTAAAAATAGACCAAATTGAATTGGAAGCTAATGAGAAAGCTGCCAGGGATTGTCCAGTAAGGATTATCAAAATAGATAAGTGATAATTAAACTTTTAGTTTATACCTCTTATACAAGAGTTACAATTATTTTTAACAACATTTTTATTGTAACTACTTATTTCTAACCTTGAACATGCCTGAAGTAATATCCAATAAAAAACAATTAAAAGTAATCTCTAACCCTGATGATAATTCGTTCTATTCAGGAATTTTACCTAACGGATGCCAACATTGTGTTAAAGGTGGGAAATTAGTAATTTTTATTACTGGTTTGTGCCCGCAGAGATGCTTTTATTGTCCGGTAAGCGAAGAAAAGTTTGCTAAAGATAGGATTTTTGCAGACGAATGGGAAATTGAAGATAATGAACAAGGTGATCAAAACTTAATCAAAGAAGCAGAACTGATTGACGCTACTGGGGCAGGTATTACTGGTGGTGATCCTTTAACTGTTGTTGATAGGGTTTGTAGGTATATCAAATTATTAAAAGATCGTTTTGGTCAACAATTTCACACTCATCTTTATACTCCGATGAAACTTGTTACTGAAGAAACTTTGAAAAAGATTTTTGATGCTGGTTTGGATGAAATTAGGTTCCATCCTGATTTAGATGATGACTCAATGTGGGAAAGAATCAAAATTGCAACCAAGTTCGATTGGGATATTGGTTTAGAAATCCCTTGTTTACCTGATAAAGAAAAACAAACAAAAAAAATGATTGATTATGCTAAAGATTTCATCACTTTCATAAATTTGAATGAATTAGAATTTTCTGACACTGCTGTAAGTCATTATGATTTAAGTAATAAATCTAGAAATTATAAAACAAAAAATGATACTAGTTATGGTGTTGAAGGTTCTGCTGAATTAGCAAGAGAAATAATTACTTATTGTAACGAAAAAAATTATGCTTTGACAGTTTACTTTTGTCCTTCAAGGTTAAAAGATAGAACTCAGATGGGTAATCGGTTAAAACGTAGGGCAAAAAATGTTGCAAGGTCTACTGATGAAATAACTGATGAAGGAACTTTAATACGTGGTGTTATATATTTACCAGAACTTAAACCAGATTTTTCTTATAAGAAAAGAGTTAAAGAAATTAAAGATAATGGAGAAAAAAGTGAGGATATAATTAATAAATTAAAAAATGTTTTAGAAGAAGTTAAACTCACTTTCAAAAAGAATGCAATATTTTTGGATGAGACTAAATTCAGATTGATTACTAACAAATCTTTTGTGAAAAAGAATCAACAGAAGTTGAAGATTATGAATTTAATGCCTGCGATTGTTGAAGAGTATCCTACTGCTGATTCATTGGAGTTAGAAATAGATTTTCTTTAATTAACTGTCAGCCGGACAGTTATAAATACTCAAATTTAATTATCTAAATTCAAAAAATATGTTGGTTTAACTAGGAAACCCCCAAAGGTTAGGGAAGCACAACATAAACGAGCAGTAAAAAGCCATAGACAACTTCTATATATTTTAATTAAGTAAACAGTTTAACTATTTAATTCTTTCTTGCTAAACATGGTCTTGATTAGTCCATGAAGTATAAATAACCTCAATCTGATCTTATTTCTGAACTGCGCAGTTCCTAAAACCAACTTGGAGGCGGGAACATTGAATTGTGAAATTTGTGAGAAGAAAACTAAGGGTAGGCTATGCTCTACTTGTGATGATTATATTGGTTGGATTTATCCAGATGAAGAATCTGAAAGAATCTTAGACCTATATAATGAATTGTCAGAAGTACATTTCTACCTAAAAAGTAAACGGAGGAAATCAAGAAAATGATAATTGTAATTATTTTAATATTTTTATCAGCAATAGTAATCCTTGGTTTTTCTCTGATGAAATTGTCTTCAAAGATCAAAAGATTACGTAATCAATTGAAATATCAAAAATTGATCAAACGTAAGATGGAGATTCTTGAAGACCTAAAGAAAGATTTGGAGGTAAGAAAATGCGAATGAAAATATTAATGGTTCTAATGTTATGTTTGTTTATTGTACCCTTTGCATTAGCAGAATTAGATTTTGATGAAGGACTTTCTGAAGAAGAGGAAGACCTAATTGATGAAATATTAGAACCAGTGATGAAAGTGTATAACATACTCAAATATGTTGCGACAATAATTGGAGTGTTGATGATTGTCTTTGCTGGAATCAGTTTTGTAACTGCTGGTGGGCAAACGACAAAGAAAGATAATGCCAAACACATGATTACTGGGGTAGTAGTCGGTTTGATTATTATCTGGGTAGCACCGCTAATGGTGAATCTGATATTCTCATGAAGCGAATGATTTTTGTGGTGTTAGTATTCTTACTAGCACCATTTGTTTTTTCTTTTGATTGTGATAGCGTAGGCAATAGTGATTATTGTGAACAAGTTCAAAGTTCTAATCTTGAAAACAAAGATATTGTTTACTCCTCTTTATTATACCCTGAATCGAATATACCAAAACATCAATTTATACAAGAATATAATGAAGATATTGATTTTTCTAAACCTGATGAATCAGATTTCCATAATTCGAATTATATCAAAAATGTGTGGTTGTCATTTTCATGGTTGTATCCTTCAGTGTATGTTAATGATGAATTGTATGTCACTGCATTAACACAGGCGCAAAGTCATTATGATTACAATGTACAGTTACCATCTAATTACAAAGCAAGTAAGTACCCAAAAAAAAGTAATGGTGATTGTAAGAGGGAATATTCTCTCAACAGCAATAATGCTGAGATTAAATATTACTTTAATGATATATTTCAAAATAGTGGGGCTTCTTCATTACTTAATGTAAATTCGGGAGAGATCACTTCAGAATTAGAAATTAATGTACAAGTTAAGATTAAACACTATGAATGGAAAAAGAAATGGAAGTGGTGGAAGTTCAAGAAACAATGGACTTGTAGTTATGACCACACTTCATATAGTTCAGATAACATTGTGATCACTGAAAGTAAAGATGTTATCTTATACAACAAAACTCCTACTTGGGAAGTTTTGATAGAAGATCAATATTCAGACACAACGAAAGGGAAATATTCTGTTGATAATTTTAGTTATTTTAATCTTGAATTTTTAGATTCTTCTATTATACAACAAAAATACACATATAGTGTTGGATTTGAAAAACAACCTTCATACGTAGCTATCCTAAAAGCCAATCCAACTGACATTACTAAAGTTGATAACCTTTTTCTTGATGGCGAAACATTCTATTTACACAACATCGATAGTTGCGTTGTAAATGTTTATGATCACTTCAATGAATATACACAACAGTGTCAATTAGAAGTAAGTGATGTGGAACAACCACCATTTCAGATTAAGAAAAAAGAACTTGATCTTGATATTCTGTTTTATGTGTTAATGTTTATGTTAGTGATGTATTTCATCTACAAACTTCTTAAATCGCAAATGAAGAAAATTTTCATTCCTTTGTTTTTAATTCTTCTTCTAGTTCCATTTGCTGTTGCAGATGGTGGTGAAGAAGAATGTGGACTAACCAATCTTGGAAGTTGCATAGTTGATTATCTTATTGATGCAATCTTGTTCATTTTTAATTCTGCTTTGGCTCCGTTGTTGTGGTTAGTTCAAACACTCCTTACGGCAGAAGTTAACATTTCATTATTTTATCATTTCTGGTCGGTTATTAGATACATGTTAAGCTTTTTCTATGTCTTTTTCATTATCTATGCTGGTTACACCTTACTTATGTCAAGTGCCAACCCCATCAAAAGGGCACATGCAAAAGAAGTCCTTACAAACTTGATTATAATGATTGTTTTAGTTCAGGGATCATATTACATTTATGATCTATTAATTGATATTAGTGTGAACATGAGTTCAGTGATGATTGACATGGTTGATCCCGACTTTTTTCTACTTACTGCAGATAACATTGTCAACTTTGGATTACAATTCTTGTTTGCATTATCTTATGTAATTGTGTTGTTACTAACTGTTTTACTGTTAGTATTCCGTTATGTTATAGTAACATTAGGGCTTGTCTTTTTCCCACTTGGAATCTTCTGCTACTTCACTCCGCCATTAAGGGGTCAGGGTCAGTTTATCCTTACATTAATTGGAACAATGATTTTTTTACCCTTCTTTAATATGATCATTATCTATGGTTGTTCATTGTTGTTAGATGTCCCAATATTTCAAAATTTCAAAATATTGGTAATG
>CAZRHO010000048.1:1363-7771 GCA_964599955.1 uncultured Methanosarcinales archaeon | reverse complement strand
TCAAAAAGTTATTAGAGTCATTTATATTATATTTAAAACTAAGAACACTATAATAAATAGATAAAGCATTAGTCAAATCATTTTTAAGTTCATTTAAGATAGGTAAAGATAAAGTATGAACCTGTTGATAATTACCGTTCGTAAAAGATTGATGAATCTGATTTAACGCTTTAGAAACAAACCGATTCTTCTGTAACCTAACTGTAGTTTTAGCAATCGGCTTAGCAGATTTAACTTGATGCTTAGCATAAGTACACCCACCTTGTTCATCCCTTTCTAATAATTGGTATTCAACGGTTAATGATCTTTGATCAATTGAACTACTAATTTGACTGCCTGCTGCAGTTCTATAAACACATTGACCATTTTGAGCTAAATTAACATTCTTAAAAACATCATTAATAATAAAATCTCCAACATTAAAATCAACTTTATTTAATTCTGATCTCTCAAAGACAGTTATTCCGCCTTTTGTTAAAACACCTTGCTGATTTGTATTATAACCTACAGTTCTAGGAGTTGGACCTTTCAAACTAACTTCAATTTTATCCCCTCCCTTAGGAAAATAATTGAAAGTATAAAGTTGCCCAGAGTTAGTTACTTTAACAGGAGTGTTTCTTAAATTTATCCCACAACCAGAATCGCTAGCTGGAGGATCTAACCTATGTAGTTTTGGAGAATCAGATCCTCCTGAAAAATGTTGTTCACCAATCTCTTTAATTAAAGTTTCTTCAAAGAAAAGAGGACCAACTTCTCCTTCAGGTATTAACCTTGCTGGCAATTCCTTAGGTACACCAGAAATGGAAGGAGTAACAGTTCTCTTTAAACATTGACCAGAACCGTCTGTAATCAAATGTGGTCTTATGACAACTTCATCACCTTTAGCAAACAAGTTAGGAGTTTGACAATCTACCCAACCACTATCTTGACCAGGGTTCTTACAAGTTATGAAAGGTTGCTCAAAATAAGCTCCGCCTAAACCAAACATCTTAAACAATTCAGGGCACATATACTTCCCGCTAATTAAACTAGCACTACAAGTAAAAGTACCTGACGGACTTATATCCTTAATAGGGAAATAATAAGTTGCTTTATTACCTTGATGATAATTTTCATCAAAACAAATATCTTCATTACCTTTCTCACTTGGATCTAGCATTAATTCCAATATTACGTGATCATAACGATATTGTGAAGTTACTTGTAATGGAGATTCAAGAGGAATATCAAACATTCTACCGGAAGGCAAATTATAACCACTTTTTAATTGCCTAGTTCTAACATTTGCAGGACCAGGGTTTTCTACATTTAAACAGTCACAACCTTTTCCGCCACAAGTTGTATCAATCCCTGGTTTACCAACATCTTCTGGACCTAAACATTTCAATGAAACTTTCCAATTTTTCATTTTACAACCAGGAGTAATCATTCCACCAATTTCATAATTGTAAACTACACTTTGTTTTTCAGGGTTATAAGTACTCAAAGTTTTAACTGCAGGAGTTATCACTGCCCCAGTTTTCATTGGGAAAGAATGTAAAGCTTCCATGAAAAATTCTTCACTGAACAAAGGAAATTCAAAACCAAAAGCTGCTAAACATAAAGATTGAGCAAATCCTTGAGCGCCACCTTCAAAATATTTATTTAAAGCAGCATTACCATAATCTTCTTTAACATCATCAATTGACGTTTTTAATGAAGAGGCCATACCACTTTTTCCTGCTTCCCAAATTGCACTAATATCACCCAACTTACTAGCTTTCTTCTCATCATCAAAACCGGAAGGACTACAACCGCTAGTTAACGCAGCAATTCCTTTGTAAAGTAAACCACAAACATTTTGTGTTAAGAAAGTTTTACACATTCCTGCATCATGAAAACCAGTTTTTTTAGCTTCAAGTAAACAGTTTCTTGCTCCTTCAAGAACACTCTGTAAAACTCCCAAGTGAGCCCAAATACCTGACAAACAAAGGGATTGAACACTTTCAATCAAACCAGAATGAGGGTTGACCTTTGTTGTTTTAGGGTCACCAGGAATGACATAATCTAGCAAATAATCTGCCCCAAAAGCACCAGAACGATCTCGATCTGCATAATATCTTTCACGTGGATAATAAGTTCCTTTAGTTTTACCAGATTCTTTAAATACTCTTTCTTGACGATAAAACCATTCTTCTGATTGGCTTCCTTTCTTTTCAACCGCAGTTCTTAAACTACCATCTTGACTATGGTATTTTTTTATTTCTTGTTTTTTACCTTCACAAACACATTGTTCAACTAAACCTTTTCCATTAAAAGGAGCACAATCAGGAGTATAACCTGCAGAATATTCATTAGGCCCATCTATTTTAAGATTAGTAACGCCGTCTTTAACTGTTTGAGGCACACATTTCCCCTCATATTTCTTACCTGGCCTTTGAATGTTACATATAGAATTTTTTCCTTTACAATTTTTATTTAAACCCACAATATATTCATCTACATTTTGTGGTTTGTAAACAACAAGATCATAATTTTTAGGCTGAAGATCAGGTAGAACATGGCCAACGGCAGTTAAATGGTAAACACCATAAGCATTTTTTTCAGCATCATTCTTTCTAGGGTCATTAACATAAAGAGTTCCATCCTTAGTTTTCCAACATGTTCCAGTGTGTCCCTTTAAATGATCATCTTTAATCCACCTTTGTTTAGAAGCTTCAATTAGTTTATTACAATTTTCTTTCTTAACAAGAGGGATACCTTTCCCTGACACTGCACATTGTTGTTCTTTTAGAAGTGTTTCTTGTATTTTGTCAACAGATTTAGTTTCAGTCCAACCAGCAGGAACAGAACGACAAAAAGATCTATCCCAACTCCATTTGTAAGCTTGCTCCAAAGTAGCTTCTACTTTCCACCACCCAGTTGTATCCGGACATCTATTTTCCATCAATAAATGGGAAATCCCTGGATCTTCAACAGAAGTTATGCCTCTAAAGTTTTTAGGAATATTGGCAGTACCCTCTAACTTCAACCAATTTTCAACAGTAGACTTTAGATATAATCCATTTTGATTCAAAGGGCAACCTTTAGTTTTTGCATCCTCGGAACTCATTTTTGCTTTAACTATGGACGTATAAAACTCAAATTTAGAATTGAACATACGCATTAAACGAGCGCCCATTCTTAAACCAAAAGAAGCCATGCTTGTAACTCCAGCATAAAAATAAGCGGTCTCTAAATATCCCCGAACATCATTTATATTTGTAATAGTTTCATTTAAAAAATCAGCCCCATCATTAATTAGCCAATCTGGTAAAAATTCATCAACATTTGAAGGCATATCAACAAAATAGCCTAAATCTATACATGAAGTTTGAGTTTTAGTAGTACCAAATTTATTTTCTTCCAACCTTTCTTGATAATTTATTTTTATCTTCAAAGGGAAAAGAACTTGTCTCTTCTTGAAATCTTCCCAAAAATTCTTATCTCTTTCAGTAAACTTTTCACTACTACCTAATTTCCAAACAACATGTAATTTAGTCCCGTCAGGACTGATAAATTTCCTATAAGAGCGAGGCAAGATTTTACAACCAATATTAAAAGTTTCATCTTTATCCATTCCCGGAGTACAAGCCTTTTCTATATCAATATCATTTACTTTATAAGGCGAATCAATTATTTTTTCTCCGCTCATTTTAGCAATCCCTGCGCCAGTATATTCTAAATCAAAAACTGCTTGGATTTCTTCCCTTCCTGAATCTAACAATTGAGGGTTTAAGATTAAAGGTGCCTGAAATTGAGGCATAGAATTTACACTAAAATCTAAATCTCCTGAATAACAACTATTCACTTGAATATTTAGTTGTTGATAGCCAGTTTTACCACTTTTATCCTCAACAATTACGTAAACATAATAAGTAGATCTTTCTTGTTGAGATATTTGTTCAATTGAAGAAATTTTTAAATTTTCTAAACCTGAAGGAACTAATTTTGGCCCAGATTTAGAAAAAGATTCCAAAAAAGTTAATTGAAAATTAACATCTGTAAAAGTAAATTCCCCATTTTCATCTGCAACAACTACAGCCCTAGCCTTATTGAAATCTGGTTTAAATTCATAACCTAAAGGTTTATAGATATAAAGGTAAGATTTAGCGCCAGGTTCAGTTTTCCCGTGAATATTAGATTTAGCTCTTCCTTCATAATAACTTAAACCTTTCTCAACATTTACTGTAACAGTTGGAGGTAAAGTGTCAGAACCAATTGTTCTTTCTTCTTCAGTTTCCCAACCAGCGGGATCTTTAAGAAAAAGTTTAATTTTATTTTCTCCCTCATCTAAATTAATATTCTCTTGGATCTTATCAACATTATCTTTCTTTAAAAAGGATTTATTATTAACAAAAATTTCTAAATTAACCTTTTCAGAAATATTCCCTTTCAAAATAAAACTATTTTTATCTACCAAATCAGGTATATCTTCCAAAGTTAATTGAGGTTTACTAACATCCGAAAAAGTTTTTCCATCAATAAAAACTTCGTTACCTGCTTCATCTTTAGATCCAACCACTATTTTATTTTCTTCATTTTGTTGCAATTGAATATCAGTAAAAGAAAAATCTCCTTCCTCATCGGCAACAACAGTCCCTAACAAAATTTCATTAACTTTAACTGTGATTATTGAACCTCCCTCGGAAGTTCCTTCTAAACTTAATTTATTCCCCATAACAAATGGAGGGATCTCAACATTCAAAGGAGGAGGTACATCATCCGGAGGTAAAGTTGTAAATGAATAAAAAAGGCCACCATTATTATCTTCAAGATTACCACTTTTAACACTATAAAACACTTCTTTTTCAGAATCTAAACCACTTAAAAGAACCTCATGATTAGTAGTTACCATAGAACTTCCAACCATTTTTAAATCATTTTTATCATGACCATACTTAACAAAACTATTACTTGGTTCATCTGTCTCCCAAAGGACTTTTGCAGATGTAGGTCTAATTTCTTCTACCTTTACATTAGATATATCTAAAGCACTAACAAATACTAGATTAACAAATAGGCTGATAACTAAAAGTAAAATAATCCTCTTAAATACATCTCCTTTTTTCTTCCCTATTACCTTAACCATTTTTATGACTGTCTCTTAAATTAAGCAATTATTTTACCTCTGGAATTGGTATTAACTTACTGTTATCTTCTAAATTTTCAATAAAATCATAAACACCAACATCTGAAGTTTTATCAGTAATTAATGTATGAAAAACAATCTCTTGAGTTTGGCTTAAACTATCCCAAGAAACAGGCCACTTGCCCTTGTAACCGCCAACTATTTTATTTTCTTTGAATATGTTAATTTCTAAATCATAATTGAAATCAGCTTTAGCTAAAAAATCTAAGCCTTGTTGACCTTGAATTCCTTTTGTAACATCAGGGGAAAGATATAAAGAAGATTCATGGAAGGATTCATCACCTAACACCAACGCATCTTCTTTGTCAAATTTTAACTTAATTGAAACTGTTTCGCCTTGTGCTAGATTTTCTGCAAGACCTATACTCTCTTTATCTAAAAAGTAATGTTTAACTACCTTAAATTTAGAAAATGGCACAGAAAATTCAGGAATCAAATTAAGTTCAACCTCTTTTCCATCTTCAGTAACTATTCTTTCCCATCCTTCTTTATAACCATCTTTATTTCCCTTAACAATCCCACCTACACAATAAGGTAAATAAGTTCTATAAGAGGCTATATCTCCTGTTGCTTCATAATCGTATTGAGTCTTACCAACAGGACAATCTAAACGAAGACAATTAAAACTAACATCAACATCTTCCAACGGTTCACGTGAATAGATCCCTGTTTCTTGATTTTCTATTAATTCATAAGTATGAATGATAGTATCAATTTTACTATCTGCACAAAACTCTTCATCATTATAAGTCTGATAAGAAAATTTATTTTTATGAATTTCTCCTTTCTTATTAGGATAATTATCTTGTAAATGTACAGTCATTGCCATCTTAAAGGTATAACCTGTTGTTTCATCAACTACATTAACAACTACAGGATAACTTAAATCATAAATAAACTTCCAATTTTGCATACAAAACAAAGAATATAATTTGCCCCCATCCACTTGATTACTTTTTAGATAATTTCCATTCTTAGGACCAACTGCAAAAAAGAAAGGAAAGTTTTTTTGATAATCAAAATGTACAAAAATATTTGGATCTTCTACATTCTCGCCAAGGTCCCAAATGTAATGGTTTTTATAATAAGGTAATTCTTCAGGGAATTCTACAAAATTAGTTCCTTCTACTTTTAACTCCCCAATATTAATTCTAATTATTTCTTGCAAATTTTCTTTTACTTCATCAATTTTCCATTTCTTCCTAGCTTCTTTAATGATCTTTTTCCCTTCGTTTTCT
>CAZRHO010000048.1:0-1353 GCA_964599955.1 uncultured Methanosarcinales archaeon | reverse complement strand
AGAACAGGACATTTCAAAACCAGTTAAAGGAATCTTAGGATGTTCTAAAGCAAGTAAATCCTGAGTTATATCCTCTAATTTTAATTCTTCCATCTCTTTATCTAAAATAATAGTGGCCATCTCATAAACTTTTTTTAGTTTAATAGGAGATTCAGAAATATAATTAATTATTTCAGCAATCACGCTACCGTCTTTAGTACTCACTTCTACATTCCAATTAACGTTAAATAAAACCTTATCCTCGGCAATGTTAGTGTCGGAATAGATTTGACTTCTCTCAACAACATCATAATTTTCTTTGAATGGTTCTGACTGAAAAACACAATTTCTTAAATTTCCTTCAATATAATCATCAATATCTTCTTTAATTTCTTCCAAGGTAGGATATTCAGTTTGATCACCAAAAGCCCAGTAAGGAACAAAAATAAATGGAGACAAACTTACTCTACGATTAACACTTTTAGAGATATAATCTGGAACTTCAATGTAACCTCCTTGAAAACCAATCTTTGTTAAAGCTTCATCGCCTAACTGATCCATGCAAGTAACAATTAATTGAGTAATCTTTCCTTTCTCAGTCATAACTAGTTCTCCCGGTTTAAGAACAATTATTTCTTGCTGATATGCAATTATTAAAACTAGAATTAATAAAAATAAAATTCCCAAAATCATAAATACAGTTATTTGTCCTTTTTTATCAGAAGGCAATCTAGAAAAAAGACTATTTTGACGTCCTAAACACCTCTTTTTGTACATCACTCTAAGTATAGTCTGATGGTTTATAAAGCTTTTGAAGAGGTCAAGATTAAAACTTAAGTAAAAAAACATTAAATCTATTAACTAGAAAGGGAATGATTGCATTTAACATGGAACTTTTAAAAAAATTAACCAATATAACTTACTTCTTTTTTCTTAATTTTAGCTCCCGCTTGAGCACTATGCGATTCAGAAGCCCATTCTTTAGTTTTCTGCATTAATTCTTTCTCAACTTCAATAATTTCCTTACTCATCTTCTTTAAATTAACACCATAAGAAAACTTTTTATCTAATACGCGTAAAATCTCTTTAGCACCTTTAATTCCTAAATACATCGGATGAGCAAAAGTTTCTGCAAGTAAAGATATCCCTTTAACTCCGCGCTTTTTACCTAAACCTAATAAAACCCCAGAAACACCAATAATTGGCCCCACAACACCAAAAATATTTTTTTCTACATTCATACCCCTTTTAGTATAAGGGTACTTTTTTCCGTTTACTGTTGGCATATCGCCTCCTTATCGTTTTCTTCTTTTACGTGAATCGTAATGATTCAAAATTTCTAAAAATTCATCACCATAATCTTGTCTTATTGCA
>CAZRHO010000047.1:0-8012 GCA_964599955.1 uncultured Methanosarcinales archaeon | reverse complement strand
GGGTCTAAGTCAGGGTAAGAATTTTTAGCCATTTCTCTTAAATCACGTTCAACTATTTCTGCTTTTATTCTTAGTCCTTCTCCTGCTTGTGCTTGTTTAATCTTAGAAAATAATGAATTTCCTCTTCTCCAATGACCAAATTTAGCAGCTTCCGTTATTGTTGATTCTAATTGAGGTAATTTGTAAACATCAGAAATTTTATTTTCAACAAAATCATATCTTTGATCGCCGGGTCTGATATGGCTATAATCTAATTCAACATCTCCCATATCATAAATTCTGATAGATTCTGAAAGTCCTAATGATTCAGGTTGATAATACTGTAGTTCAGATCCAAATATTTTAATGGATTCTTTTTCTTTCTCACGTAATGCAATTAATTCATGTGGATTATAATGTTTTAAACTTTTTTCACTTCTGCTAGCTTCATTATCTACTAAACGGACAAATGCAGTTTTTCCATCTTTATAAAAAACTGAACAAGGATATATTTCTTGCTGTTGATTACTTCTAATTTTTTTCAAGAAATCCCTTGTTGTCCCTAAGAAATTTGGGATGATGATATTAATATTTTTAGGGTCCTCAAATAAAATGTTATCTTCTACTGCCAAAATCTCTTTATGGTCTGCTTGTTGAATATCATATAAGCCAGATTCTTCTAATAAATTACAAATAAACTGTACTGCTCTTTTTTTATCTTTTCTTGAAACCATTATTAGACAATATTGCTTTAATCATTTATAAATCTTTCGTGACTTAACCACTATTAGGTAATCACAACAATTTACCTGTAAATATGTTGTGTTTAGCCCTCAGAACCTTAATTTTAACTTTTTTTTCTGCTTTGAATGGGCAATTTGGGATGCTAATATTTCTACCTCTAGCTACGCCAATTGAACTATTTGGAAATCTATCTGGACATTTTAAAATTGCAGTGGTTTTATCATCTACATCAAATGGTTTAGGTAACATTTTTGTTTTCTTAATATCAAAATCTTCCTTATTTAACTTTAATTTGATATCGTGTTTCTTTTCTAATTTTTCTAATAAAGCATAAAATTTATCCCAGGGTAATTCTTTACCAGGATTTCTACCTGTTTTATATCTTAAAAAATTTTGAATACCTAAAATTGGTTTATGTTTAAGTGATTTATAAAATTCAATGATTTTCTCCATTTCATCTTCATTATAACCCATAGTTAATACTGGGGCAACAATTACTTTTAGTTTCTCTGAAGCATATTCAATAACTTTCATTACATGTTTAACGTTATAACTTTTTACTCCTGCTATTCTTTTAGCTTTCTCTGGATCAATAGCATCAAGTGATAAATTTAATTGTAATTTATCATTAACAGAAATACGATCAATACGTTCTTTATTTAATAAAGTGCCATTAGTATCAATGGAAATGGTATGAACTTTTTCCATTGCTTGTAAATCTTTAAATAATTCTTCCATGTCGGCATAAAGGAAAGGTTCTCCTTGAACCCCAATATGTATCTCCACAGGTTCATTAACAAATTTAATAAGTTTAATTAATTCTTCTACTAAATAATCCTTTTCTACTACAAAATCATGTTTCTTACTTGATAGACCTTCTGAAATTGAACAATAAACACAATCTAAATTACAAGAAGTTACTGGTTTAATTTCAATAATAGAACTATTTCTATAAACAATACCAAAAGCCACATTACCCATCAATGGAATTCCTGAATTTCTGTGAATGTATGTTACAGGATTACCTGTTAATTTATTCTTTAATTGGTCAAAATATTTAGCTAATAAGAAACTAAATCTAGTGTCTGCTTTATCTTTTTCAATGTTTTTGAATTCAATTGTATGTGTATCAATTAATTTAAATTCAGATATTTTTTCAACTTCTTCTAATGGTATTAAACAATAGAACTGTTTTAATAGATTTACTTTTAGTTGATTCTTATTATTACTTTTATCAATACTAAAAGTTAGTGTTTTAAACTCTAATTTTGCCATTAATATGTTAAAAACGTTGTTTTTTAATAAAGTTTTCAGAGTTTTTGTATAGCGTAAGATTTAAAAAGCATATACATTATATTGAGAATATGAACCTAGTTTCTAATGTAGATTTAGATTACGCAGAATTATTAATGGAATCTCACGGAATTCCAAAGCAAGATAATTCTATTGTGGTTTTAAGATCAAGTCATGATTATTCAAATGAATTATCTGATGTAATTTTAGGTGAAAATCATGAAAGAAGACATTTGGAATATTCAAATCCTTGTCTTTTACAAAGACCAGGTACATTCTGGCAAATTACTTCTCCTGAATCTAATATTGAATTGAGAGGAAGCAGAAAAGGTCTTAGTAGTTTAGTTAGAAAAATTGAAAGAAAAATTGCATCTAGTGAGTTAATTTGCGATTCCTCTTTAAATTTATATCAAGGTAAATTGAATGTAATGGATGTAGATAGATTTAAAGCTATTATTAATGGACCTCAATGGCAATGTTACGAATTAATGGATAGAATAAAATCAATGCCACAGTTAACAAGAGTCATTGAGAAAGATTACTTAGAAAATCCTAAAAAGGATGTTAATGGAAATGTGATTTATCAAGCTCTTAAATCTTATTTTCTTCATCAAGAAACCGGAACTCCTTTAGAAGTACAAGTTGTTCCTAAGGAAAAATTTATTGAAAATGAAAAAACTCATTTAAAACATAAAACAAAATGCTTTGAAAATAAACATTCTTTGAGGGATTTTGAAGGTAAAGTTTGGGGCATCTATATTTTTAATGAAAGTCCAGAAGTAGATAAAACGGAATTTGAATTAATTAAAGGAATGGCAGGGGTAGCTAATTTAATTAATTTCCCTCTTCAACAAAATATTTATGAAAGTCCTGAAATGGGATTAATATATTCTGGCAGTATGGCTCTTTAATTTTTAAGATGGTAAATGAATATACTTTATACGTGTGGGAATCTCAAATGAATGGATCTAGCTATTTTTGCTACGATTTATTAAATAATGAAACAAAAAGAATTGAATTAGATAGCGGTTGTACTGACCCCTATATGTTATCTGAAGACATTAAAAAAGAGAAGTTGTTTCCTGGATTAGAAGATGTTTCTGTGAAATATATCGGTGAACCATCTCCTATGTCTGATCTTCCAGGTTGTGATGTTGAATTAAGTCAAAAAATCCGTGGATATTTAGAAAGGTCACTTGACATCGACATTAATTATTATTCTTTAATGCATTAAAATTTAATTTATTACCAATTAGATGATTTTAAGCACCAAAATCTTTAAATTGATACTTTTTCTGGGAATATTATGCTTGAAAATGAGAGGAAGAAATGTATTCTTGACATACCAGATAATCAATTAACTCCAGGTATGCGGCAATATAAAGAAGCTAAACAAAGTCACCCTGATAGTATCATTATGTTGAGGATGGGTGATTTCTATGAATTATTTTATGATGATGCAGTAACTGCAGCAAAAGAGTTGGAAATTACTCTTACTAAGAGGGGAAAGGGTGAGAAATCAGCACCACTTGCAGGGGTACCTTATCACGCTTTAGAAGGTTATTTAGCTAAATTAGTAAATATCGGTTATAAAGTTGCAATTGTTGAACAGTTGGAAGACCCTAAAAAAGCTAAAGGTTTAGTTAAACGTGGAGTTGTAAGAGTAGTAACTCCTGGTACTGTTATTGAATCTTCAATGTTAGAAGAGAAAGAAAATAATTATTTGATGGCATTAACCTCATTTGGCGAAGAATATGCTTTAGCTTTATGCGACTTATCTACAGGTGAATTTTTCACTAGTTTAATTTCTTCTTTTAATAATTTAATTAATGAACTAGTTAGATTTAATCCACGGGAATGTATTGTTCCAGAAAGTTTATTGATCAATGAAGAATTAGTTGTTAATTTAAAAAAACAGAATTGTTTTGTAAATAGTATTGAAGATTATTATTTTAAATTTGATAAAGCTAAATCAACTTTACTTAATCATTTCAACATTAATACACTTGATAGTTTTGGTATAGGGGATAAAAAATTAAACATATCTGTTTCTGGAGCTTTGTTACATTACTTGATTGACACACAGAAAAATTCTTTATCGCATCTTAAAAAATTATCTTTACGAAATAATCAAAATAAAATGATTTTAGATTCTTCTACTTTAAGAAATTTAGAATTATTAAAAAATATTAGAGATAATAGCCCGAAGGGAACTTTGTTGTCTGTTTTAGATAAAACTGTAACTTCTATGGGTTCTCGTTTATTAAAAAAATGGATTAAACAACCACTTCTAAAAATAGAAAGGATTAATGCTCGACTTTTTGCAATTAAAGAATTAAATCAAGAAATAATTAACAGAGAAGAACTTATTGGTTTATTGAAATCAGTTTATGATTTGGAACGTTTGATTAGTAGAGTTAATTATGGTAATGCATCTCCACGTGATTTAATTTCATTAAAAATTTCTTTACAAACTTTACCTGTCATTCAACATAAAATGGAAAAATTACAATTTCCTCTTTTACAAAACATTCGTTCTTTACCAAGAATGGATGATTTAACTGCTGTTCTCCATGCAGGACTTATGGAAGATGCTCCAATAATTATTCGTGATGGAGGAATAATTAAAGATAATTATAATGAAGAACTGGATCAGTTAAGAGATATTAAATTTAATGGTAAAAAATATTTACAGGAATTAGGGTTAAGAGAGAAAGAGAAAACAGGTATTTCAACATTAAAAATTGGTTTTAACCGTGTCTTTGGTTATTTTATTGAAATTACTAAGAAAAATTTACACCTGGTACCTGAAAATTATATTCGTAAACAAACTACGGCCAATGCTGAACGTTACATTACTGAAGAATTGAAAATTGAAGAAGAGAAAATCCTTGGTGCTGAAGAAAAAATTAAAGAATTAGAATTTCGTTTATTTCAAGATCTATTAAAAATAGTTTCTTCCAAAACTAAAGACATTCAAGAAGCTGCAATTAAATTAGCAGTATTAGATGTCCTTTGTTCTTTAGCTAGAATAGCAATGGAAAATAATTATTCTTTACCTGGGTTAGTTGAAGATAAAGTTTTACGGATAAAAAATGGACGTCATCCTGTAGTTGAGAGATTAGAAGATCGTTTCATTGCTAACGATGTTATTTTAGAAAATGGTGAGATGATGATTATCACTGGCCCAAACATGGCAGGTAAAAGTACAGTAATGAGACAAACTGCTTTAATTGTGTTAATGGCGCAAATTGGTTCTTACGTTCCAGCAGAATCTGTAGAAATGGGAATCGTTGACAGAATTTTTACTAGAGTTGGTGCTCATGATGATTTATCTTCCGGTCAATCTACTTTCATGGTGGAAATGAATGAAACTGCTTCCATTATCAATAATGCTACAGAAAATAGTCTAATTATCATGGATGAAATTGGTCGTGGCACTAGCACTTTCGATGGCGTATCAATTGCTTGGAGTGTTGCTGAACATCTTTATAATAAAGTTAAAGCAAAAACTCTATTTGCAACACATTATCATGTGATGAATAAATTATCTGAAAAATTTTCAAAAATAAATAATTATAATATTGCTGTTCAAGAAAATTCAGGTGAAGTTACTTTCTTATACAAACTAATAGAAGGTGGAACTGATCAAAGTTATGGAGTCCATGTAGCTAAATTAGCTGGTTTGCCCAATGATGTGATTTACAGAGCTAAAGAGATTCAAACTATATTGGAGAAAGATGACGACATGGTAAGAAAAATTAAAGCTAAGAAGTTACAGGAACAGATGAGCTTGGATGGTTTTGGATTGGGAAAACTTTAATAAAAAAGTTAATTATAATTATAAAATGCCCAAAGAAGTTATTGAAAAATTAAATGAAACATTGAAGAAACTTAAAAAAGAAGATTCCAAGTTACATTATGATCTGCTTAAAAAAATATCTTCTGACAAAAAGTTAATTGAAAAAATAATTTCTACTGAAGAAGATCTTTTCAATAAAATAAATTACTTATATCATTATGGTTATTTAACTGATCAAGATAAAGAAGAAGTCATTGAGATAATCTCTAAACTTTCTAAAAAACTTAAATCTAATTCATTAAAAGAGATTAAATTTTTTGTAACTCAATTAGAAAATTGGATTGAACATGAAAAAGAATATCTTAATTATATTCCTGGGGCATCTAGGAAAGAATATGTTAAATTGATTGATTTGATGAGATCTAAAGATCGTATATTAATAATTAACAAAGCCAAATTAATGTATAAATCTGGAAGATTATTTTATAATGATAAAGAAATCCAAGGGATTAATATTAAAGAAAAGTTATTAGGAACTATTGTTGAAATCACTGGAGAACATTATACAGACATGCAAACAATAAAAAATGAAATTTATAGAGATAAAAAAATTGTCAGTTCTACTAGTAGAATAATTAATATAGGTGATGACCCCTACTGTTATTTAGCAGAACCTGGTAAATTAGGAAATCAAAGTATTAATAATATAAGAAGAATTCTAGGTGCTGCCAGTGCCGAAGGTTGTATTACAGTTAAAATAATTATTCCCTTAAGAAATGTTTGGATAAGAGTAAAAAAAGATTATCCTGCTAAATTTGCAATTGAAGCAAAGAATCTTCCCATTATAGCTCCTAAGAAAAACAAAGGTTTCAGAGTTAGGGAATTTGATAAGATAAGTTTTTGGGCAGCGTAAGTGAATAAATAGTTACATGATGTTTAGAATCATTTACAAATGGTTGCAAAGATTCAATTAAGTCACTGATCTCTAAATTTCCTAAACCACAGCCAATTTCTGGCATTGCTATATCAGTTATACCCTTTTCACAACTAGTAATATACATCTCTTTAATACTTTCCTTTAAAAAAGAATTTTTTGCTTGAAAAATGTTATCTTGTGTTAATAAATTAAATACAGAAGGTAAGTCTTCTAAACCATTATAAAAAAAACAATCTCCTGGTTTTAATATCTTCTTTTGACAAAGTTGCTTATAATCTTTAAACATCTGAGGATAAACCTTTTTAAATTTAGTTGCAATTCCCCTATTCATTATTCCTAAATTACTTATTCCATGAGCATAAGCCTGATGGTCATGCTCAAAAAGATCCCCTTCATTTTGAATTATCATAATCTTTTTTTTAGAAGAGCATTTATAAATTTTTTGTTTTTTACCACTTTTTAGTTACATTCAAACTCCAAAAATTTAATAAAATAGAAAGATTTCTTATTCTAATAATAAAAGAGGCAAAATGGTAGAGTTAATCTTAATTAAAAATTTCTTAATTGCCTTAGCTCTTGGTGCGTTAGTAGGTTTAGAAAGGGAATATCATCGCTATAAGAAACATGGTCATGATTATGCAGGAATTAGAACTTTTCCACTAATTGCTCTTTTTGGTTCTCTTTGTGCTTATTTTAGTGAACTGATTTCTCCTTGGGTACTATTAATTGGAATTTTATTAATTGGAGCTTTAATTTTAATTGCTTATTTTACTGTCAGTAAAACAACCCATCAATACATGGGAGCAACATCTGAAATTGCTGGTTTTATAGTCTTCTTTATTGGAGCTCTATCTTATTATGGTGAAACTACTTTTGCAGCAATTATAACTATTGTTATGACCATTATACTTTACGCTCGTTCAATGTTACATAAATTTGCTAAAAAGATAAATGATCAAGAGTTAGCAGACACATTGAAATTTGCAGTAGTTGCTTTTGTAATTTTACCTTTCTTACCAGATAAAGGTTTTGGCCCTCATGAAATTTTTAACCCCTATATTATTTGGTTAATGGTAGTCTTCATTTCAGGGATTAGTTTCTTTGGATATATCTTAATGAAATGGGTTGGTGAGAAAGGAATTGCTCTGGCAGGGATATTAGGAGGATTAGTTAGCAGTACTGCGGTGACATCTAGTTTTGCTGGTAGAAGTAAAAAGCAAAAGAAGATTTATAGGCCTTTAGTTTTAGGCGTAGTTC
>CAZRHO010000046.1:0-8136 GCA_964599955.1 uncultured Methanosarcinales archaeon | reverse complement strand
CTTTATAAATGTTTCGGAACAGTTACTTCTGTTCAGTAATAACACTTAAAACTACAAAATATTTGAGAATTAAAGCCTAGTTCGCTATTCGTTGTGTTCATATATTGCGAATTCATTATCTCCATTTTTGGCTCAATTGGAAAACCCCAATGTGGTACGCCAATTTTCTAACGTACTGATTATATGAATGGCTTAGTGATATATAAAATCATCCCAGATTTTCTTGAAATTTGAGCCATGAATAATAGCCCCTATTGATTCTTTAAACAATTGGGTGGGTCTAGAAATCAATTATTTAGGGGTCTTTTTTTCATTTGATGAAAATTCCCCCTTTTGTTCACCAGTTTTGGAGGGGGTCATATATTTATAGTTTTTAGGGGGTGATTTTTCTATACGGACGAAAAAGGGAGGATTGTTCATCCCCAGCTACCTATAACTTTAAATAGAATATTTTATTACTATTCTTCATGAATAAAGGGGATTTGAGGAAAGTAGAGAGATATTTGCATAGGGATTTAGAATATTTAATGCGTGAAGGCAAAATTCTCGTAGATTTGAAAGAAGATGTTGAAAAGATTAAAGGACTTCTAGAGAAAGCAAAAGAAAGTAAGAGAGCAACTTTGCTATTAGCATATTATACAAGAGATGCTAGAAAAGAAGAAAAATTATCTGAACGTATTGAAAGAAGACTTAATTCTTGGATTGAAAGATTAGAAGGTTTACTCTCTAAAACTTACCTAATTGCTTCAAATGATGATAAAGAGCAATTAAAAAAACTAAGGTCCCATATTGACATTTGTAAAAATAATTTAGCTAGAATTCTTGCTTGGAATGGAGAACTTCACACTGCTATCCAGGGAGAAGATTGGAATGAAGCAGAAACTAAAATTAGTGAAGCTATGGGAAATAGAACCAGTCCTGGTATTCGCTCATTAATTGTTATTCTTGAACATATGGAAGAAGTTGAAAAGAAAAATAGAATTTTAATTGAGTTAGATGATCCGTTCAAGATGTTTAAAGCTTTGAAAGGAAACCCACATTTATTTGAAGTAACTGAATTTTTGGATAGATTAGACACATTAATCTTGGAGGGGGATTATGATTTAGAAGAGATTCTTAAGATGATTGAAAGATGGGAAGGACTTCGAAAACTTCACAATATTGACGTTGAGTGTACCTATATCCTCAAAGGTATTATCGCAAAATTTGCTTATTTATTATTTGGAGTTAATAAAAAAGTAATAAGAACAAGTAAAGACATGTGGGACGATAACCAATTTGACTTAAGTAACACAGGAAATAAAGAAAAGTTAATTCAGTTCTTTGATTACTTAATGATCAGTCGTTTTCCACCGTGGATGAGCAGGACAGATCAATATATTACTCCAATTCTAAATCAAAAAGAAACTATTAGAGAGATAGCAGCAGAAACTGGGTTTGAATGTGATAATTATTTGAATCTTGAAAGAAAGGCTGGGAGCAGAAATACTTTTTATTATGATTACAATGGACAAGTGGTTCTAGCATTTTTGATTTACCTAGTAAAATCTAAAAACCTACCTAAAATTATTACAAAATTTCTAATTTTTTGTTTTGTAAATATTGATAAAGTTTTAGTAAACCTTTATGGAGGAAATAAGAGGGTTTTTACTGAAGTGAGAGACACATTTTTTGATGGGTTAATTGAGGTTGGTCTGTTTAAAGATTTAGTTGTTTCTGAGATTGGAGGTTATTTATACAATTCTATTTGGTATGAGTTTAAGAGATTTGATTATTTGAAAAAAAATCCCTCTCTTTGTGGTATAAGCCAAACTGGACCAGAAGCTACCGATGGTAGGCATCATACTTCTGTTAATCAAGGAGAAAGAGTGGAATTAAGTACATGGGAAGAAAATTATCCCCTGCCAGCTGATTTTTCTTTAAGTGGGAGAGTCATAAGTTATGGGAGTGGCATGTCTTATGATGGCCATCCAGGTACTTATTGTGCGATGGAATTATTAGCTTGTTTTGCCAATATGACAAAGAAGGGAGGGTATTCCATACATTTTGTTGAAATGGGTTCTCAAATAATTAATCCTTTATTTCTTGATTTTATTGGTTTTGAACTTGTTGAAAGAATTAAAGAGGATCTTATTGTTCTAAAAAAACTAAACAATAAGAAAGTTTCTAAAGAACAGTTTGAAAGATGGTTCAATGCGAATATGGAACGTTATGGAGATAGTAAAGACTCATATGTTTTAAAGGGTGAACAATAGTCCAAATAAAGGCGCATTAGTTTATTGCTGATTTTTCCAACTACCTTTTTTTATAAAAAATCGTATCTATTTCGGACACTAAAAACGGGGGATTATTTGTAAATAAACCCCTTGAGAATTTTAAAATCCCCCGTATATTCATAAAATCCGACTATTGTCTACACTCCTTGTAACTACTTTTAAGAGACGAAACAACCAAAAGATTTAAATAGTATGCCACAAAATGACATTAAATAACATGAAAATTCACACAAGTATAACAGTTGAAGAGAGCACTATCACAAAGGTAGAAAATACCCTAAAAGAAGGCTTATTTCGTAGCAAATCTCACTTATTTGAATATGCTGTTTTAAGGTTACTTGGAGGCTCAAAATGAGTAATTGGACTAGAGCTAGGAACTTAGGGCTTGCAGGAGTAGTAATTGGTACTCTTTGGGCCATGGGAAGTACATTCTTGGGAGGAGATTATGAAGCTCCTGAAAGAGACGAAGATGTAGCAGGTTATGTTGAACCAACGAATGAAGTTACTCCCACTGTAGGAGAAGCTGAAAAACCTACAGCTACAGGAGTGTCATTAACTGTTCCATCAACACAAGAATTGCCTGAATTGGATTTAAAGAAAGCTCCAGAAGGATTAGGTAAACAATTATTTGAGGATTATCTTAAAAAAATACAAAATGATGAAATTGAGAGAGAACCTTGCCTCCCTATGCCTTGGGATAATATTCTTGCTCCAAAATTTGCAGAAATTAGTGGTAAATACGGTTCACAAGAAGCAGTTAAAGTTGCATTAGAGTTTATGAAAAATTACTTTGCAGATGAAAGATGTAAAACAGGATGGGCCGCAGCAAAAATATCAAAAGGACTAGATTCTTCTGCAAACATAGAATTTTATCGGGAACTAACAGACTTAGTTAGAAGCGAAGAGAGAATTTCTTATGGAATTGGATTTTTTGAGTTACTAAAAGAACAAAAGCTAACCAAGGAAGAAACAAAAGACCAATTAGATAAATTGTGTAAAGGAACTTACAAATCATTACAAGAACCTTGTTTAAATCCAAGTCAAGAAAATTATGGTTTAAAATGCCTAGATGAACTTAAAGACTCAAATGATAATAATGTGTGCAGGGTCATTCCTGCCTATTTTCCAAAGATAACTATTGAACTAGCTCAAGAAGAATTAGGAGAAGTTCCTAAAGAATTATCAATACCCTACAACGATTTAGAACAATCTCAATCCATTGATAAAGATAAATCCTTAAGTAGAGATGAAGCAATAAAAAAATTGGTAAAACTTGAAAAAAGATTCAAAAAAGACCTAAATGAATTATACTGTAAAGGTGGAGAAAAGTCATTAGATGCGGCGATAAATAACTGGGCATTGCTTGCTGGACAAGTTGATTATGCTGCTATAAGAAGAGACATATATGAAAACTTGACTAAGTGTCAATGAAAGTAAAAAATAGTCCCTTTTTGTGAATATAGGTGTCTTTTTCATTTTAGCAAACACCTTTATTCATAGAAAAGTCAACCTTTGTTTACTTCAAAAAACCCCTGATTATTCATCTTTTTACAACTTGCTTACTCATATATTTTAGAACAGCAACTATTATAACTCCGCTTCCAGAAATTAAAGTTCCCCAATTAACATTTCCCTGCAATAGTAGAATCACGCCAACAACTACTAAAACCCACCCTGCACTCTGAATAATAATGTCTCTTTTCTTAGTTTTCTTAATCTCTCTATCTAATAATCCCATTTTCTTATCTCCTTAATGATTTAATACTATCCTCAAATATATTTAATTTCTTCTTTTGTAATTTGCCAAACAATTCAGTTAACTTGTTGTAAGATTCTACCCAATCTTCAATTCTCTTTTCTTCTTTTAGTAAATAATAATATTTCCACTCTAATTTCTCCACAACTTTCACATATTTTTCTAAACCCATAACCTGTACCATAATATTTGCTAAATCTTCATCTTTATTCTTCAAATATTGTAAGATGAATGGAAGTTGTAATAATAATCCAAAATCTAACTCTTCCGCTTTACGTCTATCCCCCAAAGTTAATTCTTTGATCACTGCAGGATTGAGATATACCTTACGAGTAAAGAACCCTAGTTTTGTATAAAAGAAACGAAGATAATCATGATACTTTTTTGCAACGGAACTTTCTCCTAATTTTATTTTTTGTAACTCTATCTCTAAAAATTTATCAATATTGGCTTCATACACACGTTTTTTCAAAGTAAACAAACCGCTTTTTTCAGCAGTTGTAATCTCTTTTAAAATCTGTGGTTGGAATAGTCTTCCAGTATTGCCAAACCATTCTTTACTAATATCTGCTAATGCACGAGGTTCTGCCAATGTTGACAAAACAACCAACTTGACATATTTTTTATTCGTCTTGCTCATTTTGTTGTTGTAAATACGCCCGTTTTTATAAACTTTTCTGTTCTAGAGTGAATTTACTCTTTTTTAGAGAAAGACTTAAATAAAACACGCACTTTTAGATATAAATAGTGCGAATAGTATAATTTTACAAGTTCGCATTTGTGAAAAAAAGAGAGGTTCTAGGTGTGTTTAAACGAGATAGAGGTACAGAGATAAATGGACAACAGAAAAACAAAAATGTATGGAGGCAAAAACCAATGATATACAAAAGAGAACCACTAGAAGAAGATGAAATGGAAGCTTTGAGAAAAGCATGTAAAACGTTTGAAGAGGAATTAATCATCAACGTTTTGCTAGAAACAGGAATGCGAGTGTCAGAACTCGCAAAACTGACAAAAGATAAAATATCGTGGCAGAGAGATTGCATAACAACGATTGGAAAAGGCAATAAAAGAAGAGTAATTCCCCTAAGTAGTAGAGCCAGATTCTATTTAGCCGAATATTTCACAGGTAACTTTAGAATAAAATTTGGTAACAGGTGGATACAGAAAGTTGTAAAGAAAGTCGCAGAGAGGGCTAAATTAATGAAAAAAGTTAGCCCCCATGTTCTGCGACATACATTTGCTGTCTGCTATTTACATAAAGGCGGAAATGTGAGAGCATTACAGGGAATTTTAGGCCATAGCCACATTCAAACGACGGATATGTACCTCAATTATTCAGGAGTGCGAGTAATTGATGATTTTAAGCGAGTGTGGGAACATTGAGTAATACTGATACGAATACCAATATGGTACTTGGTATCGCACTCATTATTTTACTATGTTTAGTAATAGAATCACAAATAGGCGATGAAATTAGAGAGGCTATTACTAAAATACAAGCATTTGATTGGGTAAGTTTTGGAATTAAGGCAGGTATTGTCATCTTTGTTCTATTTGTCGTATTTCTCATTTTGCATGGAATTTACAAAAACGTTAAGAAAAAAAGAAAACAAAAAGAACATGCTGAATACTTAGATAAAAAAAGAAAGGAATTTGTTGATAAAATTGTTTTTAGCTCATTTAAGGGAACATCTGATTACATAAAAAAACAACTTGAAGAAACCAAAAAAAATGTTAAGACATTTGTTTACGGGATTAAAGAAGAAGATAAACCTCGCTTGGAAGAATGGTATGGAGCAATGGAACGTAATATTGCCCAAGTTAAAAATGAAGAAAACAACCGTAAAGAGAAGGAACTTGAAAATGAGCGACGTATAATATGGGAAAAAGAAGAAAAAGTCAAAGAGTTTCGCAGACAAGTAGAAGAATGCTTCCAAGTAAAGAAGAAAGAGAAATCTATCAAAGCTCTACCTTTGGATAAAGAATATCCTCCAAATGTCGTTCGTTCTGCTGAACATCAGGCAGAGATATATTTCGCTGAGAGAGAACATAAAAAACAATTGCGTGAAGATACCATAGAATTTTATCGTTCACATAGTTTGAATGTGAGACCGCCATACGATAATAAAAAAGACAGGGAGATTTGTGATAAAGTTAGAAGAGAAATCAAGTCAGGAAAAATAAAAATTCAGAAAAAAGTTGTTTATGAACCAACAAAACCTCTTCCTAAAAATATTTTCAGGGCAAACGAATTAGATGAATCTGAAAAACTCCATGCAAAAGCACAAGGCTTCCGCTATGTTAAAATTCCAAACTTAGACGGCTTCCTTCGTGGAGGATTCTACATTAAAAAAGAAAATCCACGTGAGACAGATTACCATTTTGTTACAAAACATCTTTTTGCAGAATTGCATGACAACATTTACATTGAAGAAACAATAAATGGAAGGCGTGTTGATGCTGTATTTCTTCTCAAAGACATTAAGTTAGGAATAGAGGTAGAAACAGGTGCAAATAGAGAATCGTATCTGGCTGCGAAAGTCAACTGGCTAAACGAAAGTTTTGACCAATGGCTTTTCGTCTGTCCAGAAAAGTACAAAATCAAGTACCAGAAATATCTTGGTTCTAAAGGAATTTGTTTAAGTCCTAAAAAAGCCAAAGAATTTGTGGAAGAAGTCCTGCTAAACGCAGGTGAACCGATCAATGACCGATAAGTTTTCGGTGAGAGGGCTTGAAACTAGGAAATTTTATAGTTTTGGGGTTCAAATTAACCGTATTATATATGGATACTTTACGGTATCCTTAGACATTATTATTATATTATTTCTACATGGGCGAGAGGTTGTCAATCTAAAACGATTGTAAGACACTTAGCTTATCTTGATATTCTGATTTTGAAAGATCACCATTAGCAAACTTTAGTTGTAATAATTGAATTGGATCTGTGATATTAGTATCAAGTTTCTTTTTCACATGACCAAACGCATTATTAATTTTGTTCTGTAAATCCTTTTGGCTGATGTAAGCATAGACTTGTGTTGTATGGATATCGCTGTGCCCTAAAGCTCTCTGTACATAATACAAATCAACTCCTCTTTCCAGTAAGTAAGTTGCATACGTGTGACGCAACGTGTGAAAACTGTAAGCGTACCTCTGTTGTCCGTGAGACGTTTTTTCTGTTGGAATGCGTAAATTAGCTTTCTTTAAGTAACCTGCAAACTTTTTCTGGATGTACGCCGGAGTTACATTTTCCCGATACAACGCTGGAACAACATATTCTGTTTCATTAGTTCTAAACCATTTTTGTAAAATTGGCTTCAATTTCTGTGGAAGCATAACATACCTGTCTTTGCTTCCTTTTCCTTGAATGACTTTGATTTTCTCGTTCTCAAAGTCAACGTCTTGTTTCTTTAAGCCACAAACTTCTGAGACTCTTAAACCGCAACATAAGCCAAGTAAACAAGCGATAAAGATATCACATTCTTTAATCTCGCTAAACAGAGTAATTAACTGCTTTCTGTTTAGCACATTGGGTAGTTTCCTGCCCCTCTCCTTAAGCTTTCTTACGTTTGCCATTGTTACATACACCTCACAATTCGTAAGCCCAGACGGCGAATATCTTGTTGTAGTGAAGTTTCTGTTTCTTTACATTGTTTATTCCACAATTTACTTGCATTTTTCTGGCTAATTTGGTAATTTTTCAGTTGAAATTTTATCTCGTCTGGAATTCTTTCAAGAAGTGCCCACCTATACGCTGTAAATGGATTAATACTATTTTCAATTAAACTATTGTATAGTTTTTTATGTTTGCCAAGCAACATATTTTTTCTTTTATTGTAATGATATGTTGCTAATTTGCCAAGAAGAGGACAAATATCCCGAACTTCTTCGTCGGAAAAGTGAACTCTTACCAATTTTTTAACTTGTTCTAATTTCTCAAAAACATTTTCACGAACTACTGCCATTTTTTATGAACCTCCTGTTTTTGAGGTTTCCAAAATGGTCAAATTTTAGAGATACAGCCTCTCTGTCTCAAATATTCGCAGTTTATAAATTTTTTGTGGAGATGTTACTTTCAAGTGACCACGAGGAACATTTTAA
>CAZRHO010000045.1:2723-8323 GCA_964599955.1 uncultured Methanosarcinales archaeon | reverse complement strand
ACAGGTTCTTCCTCTGGTAAATCATCTTCATTTACAGGTTCATCATCCAATAAATCTTCTTCCACTACCGGTTCTTCTTCTATTTCTTCATAAGCTTCCAATTCTTCTTCTGTTTCAACAACTATAATGCTTCCTCTCATTGAATTATGGATACCGCAATGATAATCATATCCTCCAGCTTGATTAAAAGTATGAGTAAATGTATTCCCCATGTATAATATCGGACTGCTTACTACTCCCGGAATTACAACCTTATGAGGGACAACATCAAAATTAGTCCATTTAACGGTCTTTCCTGTAAGTAATTCTAAATTCCGTGAATCAAAATGAAAATTCTGAATTTTAACTTCAATTATGTTATCTGCTTGATCTTCAGCGGCCTTTCCAAGAAAACCAGTATCCAAATAAGATAAACCCATGAAAGCTACCAAAGCTAAAATAGAAATTATTCCTCCGTAAATTATTCTATCATAATCATTTACTGGCGGTTTAGGGACAGGGATAAGTTTCTTATTTTTACGAACCATCTAGTATTTCTACCTCTTTTTACTATGATAAGAAATACTTGCTAAGTTTATATATTTATTGTTTGAATAAGAGAAAAAGAATTAAAAAAATTAAGAAAGTTATTCTTCTTTAGCTGGTTCTTCAGCTGCTGGAGCTTCCCCTAAAGGTTGAGATCCTTCTTTAACAACTTTCAGGTTAATTTGTCTAATGATACTAGTTATCCTTTCACCGCAAACAGTTCTTCTTTTCAATAAACCACTTTGATTCCTTGGTTTAGTTTTTTTACGTAGTGGCCTTTGTTTACCAGAAAAACCTGCACCACCACTAATTAAAACCATCTTACGATGTTCTTGGATACCTTTCCTCATTGGAAAACCGCATTTATCGGAACCGCCCGTAATTAAGAATTCATAGCCAGGTAAACCAATTATATCTCCAGATAAATTTTCACCGATACGTTTACCATGCAAATTATCAGCTTCTGGACTTTTAATTTCTTTCTGATGACATTTGCCATCTTTACTTCCAATTACTAATTTATATTCAACCATTTTTAACATTCTCCCCGAGTTCAAAAAATTTTTTTACTTCAAATTCAAGCCAAATAGGCTAACTCAGCTATAATTTCCATATAATCTAGAAGTTCATTTAAAAAGTTACCGGCAAAATTATAGATTTTATGATGAACTTCAAAAAATCATTCAACTTTACTTAACTCATTTAACTCATTTGTAAATGTAGAAAACTCTTGCTGTAATGCACCTAACTGTTTTCTTTTAAATTCATTAATTTGATTCCTGCTAGCATCCCATTCTAAAGGTTTTATTTTACGTTCTAGTTGAAATAGTAATTCTCTTAATTCTAAAATTCTTTCCTGGGACATAAATATCATTTAAAATAACGAAATATATAAAGATTTAGGAGTAAGAACCCTTAATATATTAAAAAATGGAAAAATTTGTCTTTAAAATATCTTTAATAGTTCTTATTATTGGTTTAATATCCTTATTTATTATAGCGGAAGAGTTTAACCCTAAAGCCGTTGAAAGTATTGATAAACCATTGGAAGAAGTTAAAATTAGCGGTAAAGTTAATAAAATAGTTAATAAAAATAAAGTTTCTTTCTTAGAAATAGAAGGAAAAAAAATTGAAAATGTGGAAGTAGTTGTTTTTGGTAACGAAAATATTTTTATTCAGGAAGGAGACATTGTTGAAATTAGCGGAATTGTTGAAGAATATAAAGGTAAAAAAGAAATTATTGCTGATAAAATTATCTTGAAATAAATTATTTAAATGAAAATGGATGAAGAAAAAATTAGAGAATTGTTTGATAAATATAGTGAAAAGATAGCTAAAAATCAATTTAATGATTATCAATTAGATCAATCACTTAAAAGATTCCATGATTATTTTTTAAATGAATTGTCTGAAGCTAAACTTTACCCTGCTAAAGATTTGTTACATGAATGGTGCTCATTTTTAGACATAATTACTAATGAAGTTAACGAAGAAAATTATTCTAAAGACATTTTAATTAAAAGTCATTCTCAAGCTAGAAATCTTTACCATTTTTTTGAAACTACAGAAAGAGATATGAAAAAAAATATAGTTTTAGAACCTTATAAATTATTTTTAGATCAAAAAGATAAGCCATACTACTTAAGGAACGCTTTATTATTTTTCCCTAATGAAGGTTTGATTAAAACTATCTTGGTAAGAGCAGAAGAAGATGAATGGAATTATTATAATAAGGATGAAAAAAATAAATTAAGTGAATTAATTGAATTGTCAGAAAATTTCTTAGGGGAAATGTTTTACGTAAACTCTCCAGAAAATTACCCTCTTGAACAAACAGTTAAACCTTTAGCTATTAATAAATATATTTTGGCAGCAAGTAGTTATTAACTAGCTTGATTTTCTTGAGGAGGTTGTGGCTGGACTGTTGAAGAAGTTTCAGTAGGGTGTCCACCTAAATCCTTAAAAGCTTCACTAATTTCATCATGTGACCATTTAGTGTTATCTTGTAAAATTTCTCTAATGTGCGTATCTGGGGTACCCATGGACCTTTCTTTACTTATCCAATCTTCCAATTCTTTAATGTTATATTGAAGTTGTTTCGGTTGTTTGAAATGTAAAACTAAACCTGTGGTTAAACCTGCCAAAGCTAATACTGAAATTGCAATTATAACGTACATTCCATAATCGTCCCAGAAAGTTGAAGTTGGTTTTTGAATTTGAGGAGGTTTAGGTTGAGCTTTAGGAGGAGGAAAGTAAGGTTTTTGAGTTACTTTAGATGGTTGGTAACCTGTATCTTTTACATTACATAACTTACTTTCAAATGGTTTGTTTGTTTGCAAATCGCACTTATGTTCATCATGGCAAGTTCTTTTCTGTTGACCATTTGTACATTTACTCCAATCTGAACAGATCCAATATTGATCACATTGTTCACAATCTTCAACTTCTAAACGTTTAATTGCTGGATTTTTTTTACTGTAACATTCTCTACTTTGTTGAGAAGTAGCGTTACAATAAGACCATTGTTGCGGACAAATCCAAGTTGTACCGGTACTCCCTCCACTAACGTATGTAGTTGGCGTATCTCCCCCTGGTTGAGCGTCAGGTTGATTACCTGGATCACCTTGATCACCTTGATCACCTTGATCACCTTGATCACCAGCAACTTGACAATCTTGACCTACACAAAATTGAATTGAAACGCCCACTTCACCAGCACACGCAGCAGTTAAACTATAAGTACCTTCTTGTTGAAGTTTGAAAGAATCTGAATAAGAATTTAATATATCTGAATTAACTTGAGAAAACCAAACTGGGTTAATACCAATTCCTGCTTGCAAACCAACTGCTAAGTTTGGGTTTGCGCAAGTCCCACTAACCGTTACCACTTCACCAACATTATAAACCTCTTTATTTGTTTCAACTGTAGTAGCTAATGCTAAAGGAACCATAAAAAGTACAATTAAAAGAAAAAATATATTTCTAGTTACCATAAGTCTGCGTTTTCGGTGAAATTAATGGAAGATCGAAAACTTCACCTGATTTCGGATAATCTCCCCATACTAAAACATCTACTTTCATTGACCCATCTTGCGGAGGCGTATGAGTAAAAGTTATTGTTTGAATTTGACCTGCAACTAACTGTGGTTTAGTTTCAATGAAATGAGTTTTTTGAACATCATCGTAAGATATGATCGTTACCACTTTATGATTTGCAGGTAAATTATTACCTGGTTGAATTGTAACTTTAACGCTATATTCTTTATTTTTATCAACGTCATTTGCTACCTGTAAAACTCCTGCACCAATTTCACTTACTTCAATTAAAATTTCACCTTCTGGTAAATCTCCTGGTTGATCATCATCACCAGGTTGATCATCATCACCATCTTGAGGTTCACCACATTGATCAGCTTTGCTATATGGACAAGGGTCAGCAAAATTATCTTCATGAGCATCTGCGTCAGCATTATCTCTAAACTTTACATTCAATGTAGGTTGATCTTCTGCATCAATATCTTCCATTAAATTTTCATGTTCGTCATCACCATTAGGTTCCAAATCTAAAACTTCTACAGATTGTATTTTAATTTCATATTCTTCGCTATCTCCAACAATGGAATCTTCATCAGCTAAATAAAGTTTAACTATGTCAAAATCTCCACTTACTGGATTCATAAAATCTAATGTTGCATGAGTAAAAGTAAGAATTTTCTCTCCTGGTCCTCCAGATAATTCGCATTTAAGAAAGTGATCACCCCAAACTCCATCTCCGTCCATTCCTAATTGTGATTCAACTGCATCGTTACATTCATCGTCTGAAAAATCCATGCTTTTTAATTTTAATTCACCTAAGTCTATTGATATTTCAACACCTACTGATTCTTTACCTTCTGGAATTGTAGCTCCAATTACAATATAATTGTGATAACCCCAATGTTCATTAATTTTAGTTTGTAAGTATTGTACCCCTTCATCATTGAAAGGTAAATCACTTACTGCTACAAAACCAACTTCACCTTCATCACCAACAAAGATAGCTTTACCTACAAAGTCACTTTTAGCTAAAAAGAAAAATAAAACAATGATTGCAACTGCCGCTAAACTAATTAACCCAATTACTAAAGGTTTATTTGCTTCACCTGAAGTTCTCGGAATTTTAATTAACGGAGGAGGTGTAGGTAATCTTGGAACTGAAGTTTTCTTTACTTTAGGAAGAGTTGATTTTTTAGTTGTTTTCCTAGTAGAAGTTTTTTTAGTTTTAGAACTACTTCTTTTACTTACTTTTTTAGTAGTAGTTCTCTTTTTCATTTTCAAGAACTATTGACCTCCAGTAAAGATCTGCTTGAAGAAATCTGCTAAAGCAGTAACTATATTAATATCCCAGAAATTATCTTCTTCTGCATCTATAACTTCAGGATGATTACCTGCAAATACTTGTAACTGTTGCACGAAAGGAGATAATTCTTGAGCTCCATCCACGCAAGAGCCATCATATTGACAAATTTTTCCCTCAACACAGCCAACGCCTTGAGCATCACAATTACCTGCAAGTTGACCTGTACAAATGTGATTTACACAACCTAAATTGTTATAACAACCACCACCGTTGAATGGATCCGGATCACATTGTTTATCTGAACAAGTTCCAAACATTTCAACATCATTTAAATAAAATCTAGCTACTTTTGGATCATCATCCCCTGGGCCATAAATTATTTCAATCATGCCAAGAGACATCCCGCCAATATCATCAAAATCTCCCACTTTAAGATCAGAAGTTTGGTCACCGTCAACTGTAAATATAACTTCATCAGCGTCAATCTGAGTTAAAGTTATTTCTTTACCTAAATAATTTCCAGTTTCATCTAATTCTAATGAACCTTGGTTATGAGTATTCCAATATCATTTATTTTTACAATCTGAACCGACTCTACAATCGTCACCATTATCACAACTGGCAACGCAAACACCACCGCAATCTACTCCCGTTTCATCTTGATTTTTAATACCATCATTACAGGTTTCTGGACAAGCATCACAAGGGCCACCACAATCAACTCCTGTTTCACCTT
>CAZRHO010000045.1:0-2713 GCA_964599955.1 uncultured Methanosarcinales archaeon | reverse complement strand
AGGTAGTAGTCGCTTTTCAGTTCTTCTTCTTTCTGCTTTTTTTTTAATATTGTCATTACAAGTTGGAGCGGCAACACAAGCGTTCGCATCATTACACTCTTCACCTTCAGGACAACCAGTTGCAGGAAGTACTCCGTTTCCAGGACAACTTACACCGGCAGTACAAGGAGTTGCAGGAACAGCATTACAAACATCAGCCTCGATGGTTATCGTTGAAGGATTTACAGGAGCAAGAGCTAAGGGATCTCCCAAGTCATCATCTGCAGACAATCCACTTAAAGTCAAAGTAATATCACCTGCAGCTGTATCTTCAGGTACAGTTGCTTGCACTGTAACTAAAGAACCAGAACCACTATTACCATTCAAACCAGAAATTGTACAAACCAAAGCACCATCAACCATATTACAATTAAAATTAGGTAGATTTACATTAAAAGTACCCGGTTGAGGATTAATTAATGTCAATTTAGCCACATCGCTAGGAGTTAACGTGAATGCAGTACCTGCCACAGTATCACCACCCGTATTAATATTAATTAAAATTTCACCAGGATCTCCTCCTGCAACAAGATTTGCAGGAGAAACAATCGAATAAGTAACATCAGCAAGAGCTACTGAAGCGTTAATAACAAACAAGGTTATTATCAAAAACCAATATATTTTTTTAAACATTTTTTATCACCTTATTTTTATTGACAATTAGTGTCGGCATTATTAGCTAAACCAAGACCATTATCACAAATAAATTTACCTGTGTCACCAATTGCACAAGGAGCCTGACCAATTGCACCACAATCATCTAAATTACAATCAGTATCACCACATAAAACATGCCAATTAAATTTAACTGGATCTCCTGCGGAACTAGTAACGCCATTACTATTATAATCACCTAAAGACAAACAAACATCGCCTCCTTGTTGAACTTCTCCTTCATCTACTTGAGGTTCAGCACAACTTCTTGTTAAAGGATCATAATCATCTACATCTCCGCCATTGTTAGGACTAAAATCATCTACAACTGAACAAGTTAAATCACCTGCACATAAAACATCCATACTACCAACATCCTCTATAATCTGTGCTTCAAAATCCTCTTGAGTTTGATCTTCTTCTTTAAATATATTTAAATTACAATTAGCTTCTCCTTCTCCACAATCCTCCAACATACAGTTTATAGTTGTACCATAACACCTTGCTTCGAGAATACTAAAAAGATTTTGATCAACACATATACCATTGTTTCCTTCAGCAGTAAATAGATAACCATCTAAACAAACTTGACCTTCATCACAAGTACCACCTTCACCACAAGTACCACCTTCACCATCATCAATAGATCCCTCTAATTCATTAATTTGAGAATCACACTCTTCAGTGACACAACCAACATAATCCATAGAGTTACAGATTAAAGGTATTCCATTCTCGGTTACACCATTAGCATTACATTCTTGTTGACCAATGTGGGTACATGCTCCTTGAGGTTCAGCACAAGTAAGAATTCCATCAATATAATCTTCCGGGTCATTATCAACTACAAATTCACCATTACAAACTAAACCCTGCGAACATAAACCTGTTTCTAAATTTAAACCCTCATTATCCAATTCATCTTGATTTAGATCAAAAAGACTAAGGTCACAATTACCTTTACCCACCAAACAATCCTCTAAAAGACAATTATAAGAAGTTCCATCACAAGCATTTTGTATATTTTCATAATCTTGAAGAGAAACACATACAGGGTTCTCTGACCATAACCCATCTATACAAACTTGACCCAAATTGCATCCTCCTAATTCATCACAAGCAACAGGTTCTGGTAAGTCATCAAAAACATTCACACAATTTTCAGGTATACACATATTTTCCCCACAAAATAAAAGAATTCCACTCTCGGTTTGACCGTCCACAGTACAACCGTATTGACCAATGTGGGTACATGCTACTTGAGGTTCAGCACAAACGCCATTTACACAACCTAAGTCACCCGCACACATATCATCATTTGCACAGACATCTTCAAGTTGACCTGGGCAAGCATCATCGCCAGCACAACTAACATCTAAACAATCAACTAAATCATCATTATCATTATCCACGCCATCGTTACAATCTTCAGAAGGAGGAATTATCTTAAATTTACGGGTAATCCTAATTTCACCATTAATTGCTGCATTATCATCTACATCCAATGCAATAAATTTGCCCATTGTAAATTCTCCCATAATACTATTTGGACCTTCGTTTACAGGAATTAAAATAACATCAAAAAGATGTACTTTTTGATTCATAGGTAAATGGTTCATTTGATTTATTGGCACAAAACCCTCAAACCATTGTGGATTACCCGGTTGAGGGTTAAAAGGGTTTGGAAGAGGCTGACCATCGAAACCTAAATTGATATCTTGAATATTTAATAAAGCACCAGTTATCTTTATATCTTTGGCATTAACTATTTCTTTGAAAAATGACAATTCAGAAACACTTCCTAAAGGGTTTCCAGGCACTTGAACATCACCAAATTTTAAACCAGGTTGTAACTTCAATGTAACATCAAAATTACGAATTTCAAAATTACCAAAATTAACATAAACTGGAACTGCAAATTCTATTCCATTTTCTGCAAAGCCTTCCATCTTCGGAATGTAAAAATCTCCAGGAGGTACATTTTCCACTTCTCCAAAATCGATAGCTTTACCCACAAAAC
>CAZRHO010000044.1:0-8340 GCA_964599955.1 uncultured Methanosarcinales archaeon | reverse complement strand
TCAGTTCAAGGTAAAAGAGCAGAGTACTACGAAGCAACATTACAACTTAGAGACATAAATGAAGAAGTAATAGTTTATGCTGAAAAGGAGATAGAAAAAGTTAAATTACATATTTCTAAAAAAATTAAATTAAAAAACGGCGTTGATTACCAATTATCAGACAATGAGTTAACTAGAGCCTTGGGAAAAAGATTACAACAAAAATTTGGCGGAAATCTTAAAGTAACTGCCTCTTTACATACCAGGAAAAATAACAAAGACCTCTACAGGGTAACTGTTTTGTTCCGAGGAATAGATTTTAAAAAAGGAGACCAAGTGGAATATCAAGGAGACACCTATGTAGTTAAAATGTTAAGTAAAGATATTTTCTTACAAGATATTAAAACAGGTAAAAAAGTTCATGTAAGGTATAAAGATGCCAGAGAAGTTAAATTATGTTAAATAATAAAAAAAATAACATTGAAGAAATAGTTAATAAAGATGTCAAAAAGGAAGACAGTTTATTAAAAAGGATTCTCTTAAGTTGTTCCCTCTCTGCAACTTACATAGGAGTAGTTTACACCGTCCAATATCCTTTTAGCAGGGGAGAAATTGATTCATCGACACTTTACATTGCAGGCGGTTTCTTTTTAACAGGTTTAATTTATAGCACTAAGAAAGAATAATTATTTTTTCTTAATTTGAAATTATAAATCTAACTTTTTTTTTAATACAGATAACTCTTTTTGCATTGCCTTTTCCCCTAACTTTACAAAACTGTCAACTTCATCAAAATCGGACCACTTTAAAGTACCAAAAGAAGGAGATATTTTAATATCAATGTTAGCACAAGATAATCTTTCTTTAGCTAAATTATTAGATAAAACATTAATTGAATCATAAAGAACCCTGGTTATTTCAGGTAACTCTCTCCCAGCCATGATTTTTAAAACACGGGCAGGATAAAGAATTTTATCAAAAGACCAAGTTAATACCTTTCTAATAAAATTAGGCCATCTTTCTGGAAAAAGATAATTCTTAACATTTAATAATTCATCAAGGATAAATTTTTCTTTCAATTCCTTTATTAGGCTACCTTCTTTAGTAGATGGGCCAGTTACTGTTTTTTCTTTTTTGTATAAATCAATTGCGATAACTTCATCTGCTCCCATTTCTCTTACTACACCATATGGGGTTGGGTCAGTAACAACGCCGTCAATATATCTTTGCTTATTAATGATTGTTGGAGAAAAAATTCCCGGAATTGAACTTGAAGCACGTACAGCTTTAGCTACATTCCCTTTTGAAAAAACTACTTTTTGTCTTTTGGTTAAATTGTAAGAAACAACTTTTAGGGGAACTTCCAAATCAGAAAAATTTTTATTTTTCGTTAATTTCCTTATTTTATTCTCAACTAATTCTCCTCGCAACAAACCAGATTTTGGAAAAGTAAAATCTATGATATTTTTCAAGTCAGTTGTTTTAGCTATTTTCTCTATTTCCATAGGGGTATGACCTACGGCATATAAAGATCCTATTACTGCCCCCATTGATGTCCCAGCAATATAATCAGGATAAATCTTATTTTTATGAAGAACTTTTAAGACACCTATGTGAGTTAAACCTCTTGCAGCACCAGAACCTAAAGCTAGGCCTACTTTTAATTTATTATTATTTTTTATTTTACTCAAATTATGCCTCCTTTTTTTAATAACCGGCAACAATCATTTTACTTTTTCTAAATCTAAAATTGCTTTACGGTTATCAAAACCACCACTTACTTCATGCCAATGGCCAATTGAATCTTCCCCTTGTTTCCAACAAAGGAAAACATCCCTACCTTCAAAATTATAAAGAAAGTCAATTAATCCTGAATCAATGTCCCTTATTAAACAACCCAGTTCTTCCAATGTATCCAATATATGGTAAAATTCATAAGATAAACGATGAAAAGCCCGGTTAAATTTAGTTACATAACGAATCTGATCATAATGTTCTTCTTCAACTTCGACTTCTACTGAATCTAAAAGATGAATTGTCTGATTAAGGTTTTGTAATCTTTTGAGTAACCCATTAATCTTAGATAAATTATTTTCAGCATTCTCTATTGAGGAATAACGCTTCAATTTTTTAGATTCAAGAAAGTCTTTCATTATCAAAAAGAAACCTTTGAAACTTATAAAAGTTATGCGAAGAGAATGCAATTAAAAAAAAAGAAAAAAATTATTTTTCTTGACCGCCCCAAGCAGCTACTCCTAACAATATTAATCCAATTAAATTAACAAATGGAATCGCAAGTAATATTGCCCACCAGCCAGGTCTCTCTAAAGCTTCAAAAGTTTTCCACATCCAAATGGTTGAAAAAACTAAAAATGCTAAGTAAAAAAACATACCGACAATCGGAAAATACGTCCCAATAACTAATAAAATTGGCCACCAATGCATTTGAGCAGCACTACTAGCAATCAAAGCTGGACCTACTAAAGGAATCCACGCTAAAGCTGGAGTTGGATAACTTGTTTTCTTCGCTATCTGCATAAAAGCAAGAGAAGTATAAACCCAAACAAGAATCCCAAAGATTACAAAAAACATAAGCATTCCTGCAATTAAACCGAACATCCCGCCAAAACCAGCATTAACTAATTGATCTGGTTGTAAAGCTTCTAATAAAAACATTTTATTACACCTCTTTTAATAATTTATATTAAGTTAAAAATTAAAGAGATATATAAATCTTTCAATAGATCTAAATATATAAATTAAATATAATTTATAATAATCAATCACTTAGATAACAATAAACTTTATAATCCATTGTAAAAACATAATTTTTATGCTTAAAAAAAGTATATTGGTAATCATTTTCTTAATTATTCTCTCAACATTAGTTACTGCACAAATTGATGAGACATATCACTTAAAATTATTAGCAGTAGAAGGAGAAGGAGATAATCTACAAGGAAGTGAAGCCGATCTTTATTTAGAATTAAAACCTGGCACAGGTAGAGTTTTTTTAGACACTTACCCCTTAACTAAATTAGACACTCAAATATCAACCAGGTTCGCAAAAGAACTAGCTTGTAAACATTTCAAGATAGATTGTAACCAATATGATTTCATTTATACAATAAAAGCTAAATCCAGCATTATTGGCGGTCCAAGTGCGGGTGCAGCAATTTCTGCTTTAACAACAATTGCTACTTTAAATTTAGATTATGACCGAACTATATCAATTACTGCAACCATTAATTCTGGGGGAATAGTAGGTCCTGTTGGCGGAGTTAAAGAAAAATTGGAAGCTGCATCTAGATCAAATTTAAAGAAAGTTTTAATTTCTCAAGGAGCTAGTATACATAAATTTAAACCAGAAGAAAAAAACAAAAACATAACAGAAATTAACAATGAAAAAAATCAATCAATAGAAGAAAATCAAAGTAAAATTGAAAATACAGATAAAAATGAAACTAAATTAGATTTAATTGAATATGGAAAAAATAATTTAAGTTTAGAAGTAATAGAAGTTATTGATCTTGATGATGTTGTTTTCCATTTAACTGGTATTAACCTTAATAATAAAAGTACAGAAATTACCGTTAATGAAGATTATAACGAAATCATGAACGGTTTACAAAAAGTCCTTTGTGATAGAAGTAAGCAGATAGAAACAAAGATTTCTAAAGAAAATTTAAAGATTAACGAAACAATAATAGAAACCTTAAATCAAAGAAAAGGCAAATCTATTAATGCAACAAAAGAAAAAGATTTTTACTCTGCAGCAAGTTTTTGTTTTAGTAATAATATTATTTTAAAAACATCTTATTACAAAGAAAAAGAAACCTCTAAAGAGCAAATAAAAGAAATTTTAAGAAAAACTGAAATTAAAACTAACAACCTAGTAAAAAAATTAGAACAAGAAGAAATTGAAACTATCAGCGATTTACAAACTTTCATGGTAGTTAAAGAAAGGACTAACGATGTTTATGAACAACTAAAGTCTTATAGAGAAAATAATCATACTCTTGAAGAGTCAATAAATTTGTTAGGTTATACTGAAGAAAGATTCTTTGCTGCTTTATCTTGGATGCAATTTTTTAATATGGATGGAAAAAAATTCATTTTTAATGAAGAATTATTACAAAGTTCTTGTTTACAAAAGATATCTGAAAGTGAAGAAAGAAATCAATATGCTAAATTATATTTACCTCAAAGTCATGTTGATTCAATTAGAGAAAAAATAAACATTGCCAAAAAAGCTTTAGAAGAGAAAGAATTTGAATTATGTTTAATCACTTCCACACAAGCTAAAGCAGATGCTAATGCCGTCTTAAGTTCAATAGGATTACAAGAAGAAAATATTGACCAATATTTAGAAAATAAAAGAAAAGCCGTAGAAATAGTTATTTCAGAGAATAGTAAAGAAAATATTTTTCCAATTTTAGGATATTCCTACTATAAATATGCTCAAGCCTTACAAGAACAACAAAAATATAATTCATTAGTTTACATTGAATATGCTTTAGAAATGAGCGATCTTGGAATGTATTTCCCTGAAGAACAAAAATTCTTACAAAAATTATCTAAAAAAACAAGATTTGTTAAGAAAGAATTGTTAACTTTAGGTGAAGGTTTCCTATTAGGAGTAATTGTAACTCTATTAATAATTTCTTTAAGAAAAAATAAAGTTAAAAGAAGAAGAGAAGATTATATTAAATAAAATTTTAATTATTTTATAAAAATAGGATAATAAACCCCTAGCCAACCCGAAGGTCAGCTTGGGGAAAAAGAGGTGATAGATGTTTATTATACTAGATATAAGGCCACTTTATAAACTTTTCGGTCTTTTTAGTATTTTCGAGTAGTAACTAACTAGTTGCGATATCTTTTTATATAGTTTTCTCTAAAAGGATCTTATGAAAGTAAAATTTAGAACTATTTTAATTTTAATGTCAATATTAATCATTCTACTACCTACAATTCAGGCAGCGACATTAAAAGGCTCAGTTTATAATTCTAATTTAGATCTAGAAAAAGATGTTTTAATAGAAATTAATACAATACCTCAACAACAATTCTTAGCTAAAAATGGAGATTATGAATTTGAATTGAACCCAGGTAAATATCAACTAACTGCCCGTAAAGGAGAAATTGAAATAATGGAAGAGGTCGAAATCATCAAAGAAGGAAATTTTCTATTTGATGTCTTCTTATTAAATGACTTGACTGAAGAGAACGAATTATGGCAAAATAGTGAAGAAGAATTATTTAATGAAGAGATGGAAGAAGAAAATACATCAATAGGGGACAGTGATAATAATAATGATGATAATGAAGAAATTGAATGGTGGAGATGGACAATTGGGATAGTTGTAGTTTTATTCAGTTTTCAAAGAATATATAGAGCTAGAAAAAAATATGGACCAATACAAATTTTTAGAAAAAGAGTAAAGAGGGAAAGTAAGAAAACTCTTGAACAACACAAAGCTGAACTAGAGAAAGAACCAGGTTACATAGATAAAGCAATCGAGATAATTAAAAAGCATGATGGTAGAATTAGTCAAAAAGAATTAAGGAAAGAAATGCTTTATTTATCTGAAGCAAAAATCAGTTTAATAGTTACTGAACTTGAACATAAAGGTAAAGTTGAAAAAGTTAAGAAAGGAAGAGGAAATGTTATTATTCTAAAATAAGACCTAAATAAGCTAATCAGCAAAGTTTTTTAAATGGTTAAGAACTCTTAAACTCAATGAAGTTCCAAAATTACGATTCTCAAAAAATAGAGAAAGAGATATTATCATTCTGGCAAAAAGATAAAATAGTTGAAAAATTAAGAGAACGTAATAAATCTGGTAAAAAATTCTATTTTCTGCAAGGTCCGCCCTATACTTCTGGAAGAATCCACTTAGGTCATGCCTGGAACATGGCCCTTAAAGACACAGTTCTTCGTTACAAAAGAATGCAAGGTTTCAAAGTATGGGATAGGATGGGTTACGACATGCATGGTTTACCAACAGAACAAAAAACCATGGCCAAATTAGGACTAAAAGATAAACAAGATATTGAAAAATTTGGTTTAAAAAAATTCACAAAAGAATGTCAAAAATTTTGTATTGAAATGATGCAAAAAATGGACGAGGATTTTAAACGCGTTGGTGCAACATTAGATTTCACTGATTCTTACCAGCCAATAAAAAAAGAGTTCATGGAAGCAGAATGGTGGTTAATTAAAAAAGCTCATGAGAAAAAAAGGTTATATCAAGGTTTAAGGACAATGCATTGGGATGCTGCTACACAAACTGCAGTAGCTAAACACGAATTAGAATATAAACAAATCACCGACACTTCAATTTTTGTAAAATTTCCTCTAAATGGAAAAAAAAACAGTTATCTAATTATTTGGACTACAACCCCTTGGACAATTCCACTTAATTTAGCAGTCATGGTTAATCCAGAAATGAATTATGTAAATGTTGAAGTTAATTTTAATAAAGAAAATTCTAATAAAAAAGAAACCTGGTTTATTGCTGAAGAATTATTAGAATCAGTTATGGAAAAAGCAGATATTAAAGAAAAAGAATATAGAATTAAAAATAAATTATTAGGAAAGGATTTAGCTGGTTGGCAATACGACCATCCTCTTTTAGTAAAAAAATTCTTACCAGAAGAGTTACAACTAAATCCTAAATTGTTTACAGTATTATTAAGTAAAGAACACGTCGACGCTTCTGCAGGGACAGGTTTAGTTCATTGTGCACCTGGTTGCGGCCCTGAAGATTATGAGGTAGGTCATAAAAATAATATCCCCCCGTTTAATTGTGTTAATGAAAGTGGTTTGTTTGAAAATTTTGGCCAATTTAGTGGATGGAGAGCTAAGTTAGATGACCTTAAATTTATTGAGGCAATTGATGAAGCGGGAGCATTATTAACAAAAGAAAAATATGTTCATGATTATCCGCATGGAGAAAGAAGTAAACAGCCAGTCATTTTTAGAACAACTAAACAATGGTTTTTCAAAGTTGAAGATCTTAAAGAAAAATTACTAAAAACCAATGAAAAAATTTATTGGAATCCGGAAGCAGGTAAAAACGCTTTTAGATCTTGGTTAGAAAATTTACGTGACAATTCTATCACAAAACAACGTTATTGGGGAACCCCAGTTCCTATTTGGCAACATGTTGATAAAGAAGGAAATGAAGATCATATCGTTATTGGAAGCATCACGGAATTAGAAAAATTATCTGGGCAAAAAATTAACGGAATGCACATACCAGAAATTGACAAGATAGTAATAAAAAAAGAGAATAAAGAATACAGAAGAATCCCTGACGTTCTTGACGTTTGGATTGATGCAGGAACAGTTTCTTGGAATTGTTTGAATTATCCAATAAGAGAAGATCTCTTTAAGGAATATTTCCCAGCAGATTTTATATTAGAAGGTAAAGATCAAATAAGAGGTTGGTTCAATTTACTAATGATAACTTCTTTCTTAGGTTTTGATAAACCTTCATTCAAAAATGTTTTTATGCACGGATTTGTAACTGATGTCAGCGGCGTTAAAATGTCTAAATCTCTTGGAAACATAATTTCTCCTTACGAAGTAATAGATAAACATGGAGCTGACGTTCTACGTTACTATATGGGCCAAACTAATGCTGGTGAAGATATTAATTTTAGTTGGGAAGAATGTAAAGTTAAAGAGAGAAATTTACATGTACTGTGGAATGTACATAAATTATTAATTAATTTATCACATGAAAATGAACTTAATCCAGCTAAATTAGAGGGGAAAAAGTTAACAAAAAAAAGATCAATTGAAGAGGATTATATCCTTTCTAAATTAAATTCTACCATTCAAAATGTAACAAACTTACTAGAAGAATATCGTTTAGATGAAATTATTATGCCTCTAGAAGAATTATTTTTAGAATTATCACGTACTTATATCCAAATGGTAAGGGATAAAAGTTCTATTGGTACAAAAGAAGAAAAAGAAGTTTGCGTTTATACTATTTATCAGGTTCTAATTGAAGGCTTGAAAATGTTTAGCTTAGTATTTCCTTTCATCAGTGAAGCTCTTTATTTGAACCTTAAAGATGAATTCAATTTAAATGAACAAAGTATAAGTCACTTCTCTTGGCCAAAAAGTGATAAGAAATTATTAGAAATAAAACTAGAGAATGAATTTGAAATTATGAAGCAGGTCATCCAATCATCTCTTGCAGCGAGGGAGAAATCAAAGTTAGGATTAAGATGGCCGGTTAAAGAACTAATTATAGTTACTAAGAATAAAAATGTAAGTAAAGCCGTTAGAAATTTAGTTGAAATCATTAAAAAACAAATAAATACTAAATCCGTTGTAGTTAA
>CAZRHO010000043.1:0-8483 GCA_964599955.1 uncultured Methanosarcinales archaeon | reverse complement strand
GATACTATAAATCACCCAATGAGTACACTATATAGAAATAAATTATATCAAATAAAAACGCAAGTTCAAGTAACTGAATTTTATGATAATGGTGAGAAGTACATTGAGTACACTGTGAATTCTGATAATAAAAAACATGGTTTATGTCAAAGCTGGCATAAGAACGGACAGAAAAGTTGTGAAATAAATTGGGTTAATGGTAAAGAACATGGTTTATCTCAACATTGGCATGAGAACGGGCAGTGTTTAATTGAAATGTTGCTTGGGAATGGGAATAAAAAAACAATCAAAAGAAAACGTGGAAGACCAAGTAAGTATGGTGATGATCCGATAGCTTATTACAATGAACATTATTCTGGTTTAACACGTGGGGAGTTGAGTAAAGAAAATTCAAGTTTATATCAACGTCTTTGGAGAGATCAGTTGTTAGGTTCTGTTCCATTAAAAGCACGAGGTAAAAGAAAGTAATCGATAAGTTAGAATAAAAGTTTGTTTGTTTTCTAGGTGTGTTGGAGAAATTAATGATAAAAATTAAGTAAAGGTTGATTCCATCATTCTCCACCAATACATTCTTCACTATCAGTGAAGTAAACAAAGAATTTGGAGTAACTATCTCCGTTAGGTATTAAAACGTCACAGAAATCTTTTTGAGCAGAAATAGTTGCATGATAATTTAACCTGAATTCTCTTCCGTCATGATGCAAATATGTCTGGTAAGTTATCTCTCTCTTTTTTTCATAACTTTCTGAAATAAATTCTAAATCGGTAATATCAATACGTTCCCTTCTGCAAACTTCTTCCAGACATGACTGGATGTTTTTTTTCATTTGAAACAATTTTTCTTTATCAATGACTGTCATTTTTAGATCAAACTATACCTTTTTTAAAAATATATTGCAAACTATTTTAAACTATTAACTAAAAGTAAACATAATGAATTTAGTTGATGTCCATTGTCATATTAACCATGAACTTTTTAAGAATAAACTAGATGACGTTCTAAAACGTGCAAAAAACGTGGGTGTGAAAGCTATCTTACTTTCCGGTGTTAACCCAGCAAACAATCGAGAAGTTCTAGAACTGGCAAAAAAACATGAAATTATTAAAGCTTCTTTGGGAATTTATCCAATTGACGCTATTGGTTTAGCAGAGGGAGAAACAGGTTTACCTGGACATAAAGGTAAAATAAATCTTGATGAAGAATTTAAATTTATAGAAAAAAATTTAGATGAAGTTACGGCTATCGGAGAAGTAGGTATGGATTTTTATTGGGCTGATAAAGATACATATGATGAACAAGCTAAAAATTTCAGAAGAATTATCAAGTTTGCAATCAAAGTTAATAAACCGATTGTAATTCATAGTAGAAAAGCTGAAGAAGAATGTCTTCAAATATTGGAAGAAGAAATTAAAAATAAAGAAATACCTGTAATTCAACATTGTTTTTCAGGAAGGAAATCATTAATGACGAAAGCAATTGAATTAGGACATTACTTTTCTATTCCTCCAAATATTGTTAAAGCATCTAATTTTCAAACGTTAGTTAAGAAAGCACCTCTTACACAATTATTAACTGAAACTGATGCACCTTGGCTTTCTCCATTTAAAGATAAAACTAATGAACCTGCTTTTGTAACTGAATCTATTAAGAAAATTGCGGAAGTTAAAAAATTATCAGAAAAAGAAGTTGCAGATAAAATTTGGCAAAACTATCTACTTGTTTTTTCTAAAAAGGTCTGAATATTCAAACCTTGAGATAATGTAATCTGGTATATATATTAAGAAAGTAACAACTTCTTTTAAAGCGTAAGCGTCTTTGTAATCAATGATAGCTTGAATTTGTTCATCAGAAAAATTAAACTCAGAGAAAAACATTTCACAATACCTTTTTTCATTTTTATCAACAGCATCAAAACGTCGCCATTGATGATGTAAACGAAAATCATATTTTCTAATGATTCCTCCATATAATCTAATTGGGTGAGCTTCTTTTTTATTAACGGAGGTTACTCCTTTAGCACCTTCCTTCTCCAATGCAAATTTTTTGAAAGCTAATTGAATCATAGAACGTATTCCAATTGTTCCTTTAGCGTTACATAGTTCTAATATTCTTAAGTAAGCATCATAAGTTGCTTTGGCACAACGTTTAAACAATTTACCTATTGGTGGAAGAGGTTCAATTAGGAAAGATTCCTTTCCTTTATTTTCTAATATGTATTTCTTAACGTTATTAAGTATGAACAAGTTCTTGAAACATTGATAAATTCTTTCTTGTTCATTGAAACATTCAATGCTAAGAATGTTATGCATACGGTCTGCTAATTTTACCAAGATAGCTTTCTCTTGAATTTTTTCATCTTGATCTTGGAACATGTAAAATATTGATTTGTAATAGAAATCCCTTTTATGGCGTGTTAACAATTTAACGATGGAAATTAATTCATTAATTATTTCTGTATCAAATTTATTTTTTATACAAAATTCATTTAATTCCTTTTCAATCTTGTTAAAAACTTTAATTTCATAATCGTCTAATATTTTAATTCCTTTTTTATCTTCAATAATATTTTCATCATCCCTGTATAAATCAACTCTTTCTTCAACTGCATCATGTAATAAACCAGCTGCTAAAGTTATTTGATCTTTAATTCCAGCTTCTTTAAGAGCTAATACAACATTAATTGGATGGATAAAAGATTCTTGACCATTTTTTCTTTTTGGTAAGCGTAGATAAAATTCTTCAGTTCTTTTATAGATATATTCCATTAAAGGATATAACTTATCTTTTTTGTTGAATAATTTATCAGAAGGTAAAATTTTATCTGTTGGTTTCCAATGTTGTAATGTTTTGTAAGCTTTGTATGATGCAGAATTTTGTTTAGCCATTTTTGCGTGAATGATTTAAGAATAATTTTAAGTATATAAAACTATAGTTCAATGATCCTCCCTGTTTTCCCTACATTGATAACTTTAGTTTTACCAATCACTTCTTCGATACCGTGAGTTTCATGGATATGTCCACAGATGTGAAAATCTGGATTAAATTCTTCAATGGCTTTCCTTACACCTGAACTTCCTGGAAACATCCCTAATCCAATAATACTTTCATTAGGTTGTATGTGTGTTACCATTAATTTTTTTTTTACGTCTTTTAATTTATTATGCGCTTCTTTCAATGTAGAAAAGAATTGTTCTTCAGTTAATTGATGTATTCCTACGTCAGCATATCCACAACCGAAAATACCGACATCTCCTTTCTGAAAAACGTACCCATGTAAATTTTTAACTTCATATTGGTCAACCATTGCTCCAATTTCAGCGAGACCTTCATGGTTTCCTGGTAAAACTGCTACCTCTAAACCTTTTTCCTTAAATGGGCCTATTAAACCTTCAATACTTCCGTTATGATCTACTAGGTCTCCTGCAAGAATAACTAAGTCAACTTTCTCTTGTTCTCCTTTAATAGCCATCTCTTTAATGAAACTACGGTCTCCATGGATGTCACTTAAAGCTAGAATTTTCATAGTGATTGTTATAATGAATAATCTTTATAAAACTTTCTCTTTTGTCCTTCCAAAGTGATAACTTTATAAATGGTGTTTAATCTTAATATTAAATGAAATATGAGATCTATGATTTTCAAAAAATAACTGGTACTACACATAAGACTATAGGTGTCAAAGAAATAATAACTGGGGCTGAAGATAGCAATTTAGAAGCTATATGTATTATTAGTTCTGGTAATTATTCTGATGCATTATATCAGGAAATCTTAAGATCTAATTCTAAAATATGCTTATACGTACTTGTTAATAAAAAATCATCCAAAGAAGAATACACAGAAGTAGAAATTCCAGAGGGTAGAATTTTAAGAACTAATGAAGAAAGAATAAATCTAGTTCGAGATCAATTAGGCTTTAATGGGTCAATAAATGATTATACTGATTTTATTCCTAAGGAATATTATTCTCATGCAAATGAAATTCTAAAATCTAATCCTGATTATGTTATTTGTCCGGTTGGTTCTGGAAAATTGTGGTTTTCAATAATTAATCAAGTAAATGCTTTAAATCTTAAAACAAAAGTAATTGGAATAACACCAGAAATTAATAGCGGTATATTTGTTGATTATAAAAATGAAAAAAATTCTATTGCTGATAAATTAACCTCGCCTTATACTTTATTAGGGGATGTTCTTGATCATCCATCGCCTTTTTTCAGAAGCGATCAGTTTATGATCGCCGGCGTATCAGAGGAACAATTAGAATTTGCTTATCAAAAAGCTCAAGAAGAAATAATTTGTGAACCTAGTGGGGCCGCAGCATTTGTAATTTATGATAAATGTTTTAGAGAAGAAAATAATATTGAAGATAGTTCTGATGTTGTGTTAGTTTCTACAGGTATTGGTATTGAGAGTTTATTAGCTTAAATTAATGAAAGCTTCTTATCTTCCCTTCAACTTTAAATCAAGAACTAAATCTTCTAATTTACGTAAATCATACTTGATTCCATCAACTTTTTTCCTTACTTCATTATTACGGAAATCAAACTTTAATAATTCACCATAAATTGAATCTACTTCATCTTTTATTTTAATAACTTGGTCAACTTTTCCTTTTCCTGCTAAATAAACAGCTTTCCTAACTAATTCGCCGGGTAAGTCAGCTAACCCTAAAATATAATGAGTTGCAGAAACTTTTAAATCGATTAATTTACCTGTTTTTATGAAATTATAATATAATATTGCTTCAACATATTCCTGAATGGCTACTTTATAACTTCCTTCAAATAACAATTTTTGACTATGTTTGGTGATTAAATCTAATTTTTTTCTTTCTGATTCAATCTGTTTAATTAATTTAGAAGCGTTAGATATTTCATCTCTGTGTACTGCGTAGATTATTTGTTTACTTAACTTTAGAACGTCCCTACTTTTCTTGATTAACTTCTCACGTTCAGAATCGTAATCTTGGATGTTTTTCCTTAATTTTGTAAAATTTACCATTATATTCCCTAAACTATAGTTTCATTTATAATATTTTTCTTTTAAATAATTAAGAATAAATGGTTTAAGAATTAAGCTGAATTCTTTTTTGACCAATTGTATTTCCTAGTTCTAGCAGTTGCACCATAACCACATGAAGAACATTTCTTTTTCTTGGCGTGAAAAGTATGTTTTCCACATCTTCTACAGATAATGTGGGTTTTTTTGCCGCTTTTACGGCCCATTGCTGCTGTTCCTGTTCCCATCTTTATTTACTTATCTTGATTTACTAAGCTGGTGAGATCATAATTATAGTATCACCACGGATAAATACATTACCTAATTTTCTTTTAATTTCTCCATCTTTATGTTCTTCAGCTTCTTCTAAAGATACATTGATGTGGATATCAAAGGCTTTTAATTTACCAACAAATCTAGTGTTATTTTTCAAATCAACCATTACAGTTTTATTTCTTGCTGCGTTAAGTGTGTCCAAAGGTCTTGCTACTTCCATTTTTATTTATAATTCCCCCTTTAATTGATAAAATTATTTGTCAATGGTTATTATATAAATGTTTTGGAAAAACATGAGAATAAAATGAAAATATAAAGAATTTATTCAGTAAAACTAGATTTACAATGTGTTTTTATCTTTTCATATTTAACATAGTCACAAAGTTCTTTGTCGTTACTTTCTTTAGCTACTTGACTTCTACAAGAATCTTGATTCATTGGGTGACTAATTTGATCACATATTGTAATATCTTTGGATTTAATTGCGATTTTATGGTAACATCTTTCCTTACTATCATCAATTAAGAATTCACATAATAAAGTTTCTTCCGTTGATAAGGCCACTTTCTTATAACAATCTCTCTGTTGTTTACCACTACTAATTAAACCACAATAATTACTTTTATCGTTATCAACAGCTAAATGATAATTACAATTGTCTTTCCAATATCTATCTTTAATATCCTTACAGATGTCGTGGTCATTTAACATAATTGCTAATTGTTCTTGACAGTATCCTTGAGATTTATCTTCTTGAATTAGTTTACATACTTTTGGTTTTTTAGTAGCTTTAGCTAAATCAACAATACAAGAATTTCTAATAATTTCATTTTCAATTAAACTACATTTTTTCTGTTCTAAATAACAGTTATCTTGTGATGTTCCCTCTAAAGTGGAACATTCATTAGTTTCAGCAGTAACTCCGCCAGTTAAATTACATGATGTTAATAATAACATCATTATTGTTAAGATAGCAATTAAGTATTTCATAATTTGCATTTTTCAGTAGAAACCTCTTTTAAGTTTTATGGAAGTTGAATGACTATTATAATATTATGATAGAAAGATATAAAAATAGAACATTCACTTTCATTACATTCATGTGGGCGTGCCGGAGTGGTCAAACAGAGATGGAATATTTTTAATGTTCCTGTCTGGAACAAACGGGCTGGGTTTAGGTGGAGAGAAACTTTAGGTTACTAATGTTCTTTTTCGAAGACACCCAGTGGCTTAGTGTCTACGCAGGTTCGAGCCCTGCCGCCCACACCACTTTCTTATACAATAGGCAGGTCCCGAATGTCAATGAGGATATCTGCCGTCCACATATTTTTCTAAAGTTCATTACTTTCCAGTAAAGATTTATAAAAAACTCTTCAAAATATAACTTATGGGCAAAAATAACTCTAAAATAAAAGAATCTATCTATGAACTAGATCGAATTTTAGGAGATGTTAAGTCTCATTTTTTATATTCAGGTGAATTAGAAAATCGTATAATTAAGGCTTTAAGTTCAGATGCTTTATGTCATTCTAATAAATTGGAGCCAGACATTGACCATAGAGTCACTCTTTCTAGGTTGGAGGAAGCTAGAGATTTTGCAGAAAATAATTTCCCTGGATATTTTGATGAAGAGTTTGTTTGTAAAATTGCTAATTATGTTCATCCCTTCTCTTATAGTTATAGGGATTCTTCGGCTAGAGTTACCGGTATAACTGGCGAAATCAGTTTGATGACTAATCCTGCCAAATTAAAAAGGGAAATGCAAAAATTGTATGATCGAATTAATTCCTCTTCAAATCATCCTGCATTTCGAGCTATTGAATTTAGTCTTTATTTTTTATTAGTTCATCCATTTAAGGATGGTAATGGCCGAACAGGTAGATTATTACAGAATATTTACTTAGAAAAAAATAGTCTTCCTCCCGTAATTGTTCATCATACTGATAGAATTACTTACATGCGTCATATTGAAGATGCACAAATTGGATATAAAAGGAGAGATAATTCCAGTGATTTAATGTTTAAAGGTCGTTCTTGTGGTGAATTAAGATATTTTGAATATATGATTGATCACATCAAAAGAAGTGCAGAAGATGTTCAAGTAAGAATTAAAAATTTAAAGAAATTCAATCTGAAAACTAAAATTAAAGGTAGTCCAAGGGGCATTTATGGGGTTAGAAATGCAATTCAAGAAACAATAGGTGCAATAGGTAAATTTTATGAAGTATCATGTTCTCCTAAGAACGGGGAGATGGAAATTGTAACTGATGCTTCAGAAGAATTGTTACTTGGAACATTACAAAAATATAAAATCAATAAATCTTGTTTAACTAAGTATAAACTTTCTCGTTTAGGATAATTTTAAACTTTTTTAAATAATTCAGCTACTTTATTTTTACCTATCTCTAGTATGAATGAAGCTAATCTTGGACCTTTATCTTTATTTATTAAAACTCTATAAGCTAATTTAAAAAAATCTCCGGTTGGAAATTCGTTGTTTTTACATAGAATATAAATTTCTTCATGTAATTCTACATCTGTCCAATCTCTTTCGGTTAACTTTTCAGCCAATTGATGCAAAATTTTCTTTTCTGCTTCAACTATTGTAACTTGACATTCTTCCTGGACATGAAATTTAAATTCTTCCGGTGCATATTTTTTGACCCAATTAACTGCACATTGTGTTCTTTGCCGTAACCTTTTTTTATCATGATCGTTTTTTAATTCCTTTTCAAAGTAACCAATTGTTTTATCAATGTCAAAATTGTTGATTTGTAATAACATTGTTAAATGTCTGAATTTTGGTTGGTAAGGTATTGTTTCCGGTAATTCCCCCATGTAACTTAATTCATAAGCTGCTTTCAATTTTTCTGCTTTCTTTTCTTTAATTTCTTCTTGATTGAAATAAACTCTTTCTGCTTTATCGAAGTCTTCATAAATAGTTAATACATCTACGTCAAAACTAATTGCAAATTCTTTATTTGGTCGAGTTCCAGCAAATAAGTAACGGACAATTTCTGGTTCATAAATTTTTAAAACATCTTTTATGGTGATCACATTTCCTTTTGAGCTAGACATTTTTCCAGTAGAACCCTTAAGGTTGATAAAATCGTACATGACATAATTTGGCGCATCTCTTCCCCATAGCTCTTTGATAATTTCTTTACCTGTGTCGTAACTTCCTCCCCTGGTGGAATGATCTTTT